>JBIIVV010000230.1:0-5214 GCA_044339235.1 Ferruginibacter sp. | reverse complement strand
TGTCAGATCAACTTGCACAATGGCCCGAATTTGACAAGGAAGTACTTGGTGGAAACTATCAGGGACATTATGGACATATTCAACAAGGAACAAACATCGCTATTGTACCGGGCATGGAAGGCCACCCGCTTTTAAAAGGAGTTCCATTGGAAGGTTTTACAAGCCCCTCTTGGTTGTATATCAATCGGCCCCTTCTCTCCGATAATATACAAGTGTTGCTGTCGGGATCAATACCCGGAGAGCCAACGCAGCCTGTACTCTGGATTAACAACCGTGAAAAAGGAAAAGTAATTTACAGCTCCCTTGGGCATTGGGATGACTGGAAAATTGAGAGCTTTAAAAATATAATGCTGAATGCTGTTGATATTTTACTCAAAAAATAATTAAATTATCAGTTATGAAAAGACGTGACTTTATTGAAAAAACAATGCTGGGGACCGCCGGAATCGCGGTAGGCTCCTCCTTTACTCCTTTTAACTCATCCGTAAAAGGAGCCAATGACAAAATTGTATTGGCGTTAATCGGTGCAGGTGGACGTGGCACAGGTACCATTATCAACACTTGTAAGGTGAACAAAAATGTGGTGATAAAAACGGTTTGTGATGTAAACGACCTAAAAGCAACAAAAACAATTGCTGAGATAGAAAAAGAGCTTGGATATAAGCCCGGTCATTCTCGGAACATGAAAGAAGTGTTCAACGATAAAGACATCGATGCCGTGTGGATTTCAACCCCCGAACATTGGCATGCATTGGCAACCGTGTGGGCCTGTCAGGCCGGCAAGGATGTATATGTGGAGAAAAATCCAACTGTGAACATTTGGGAGGGCCGTAAAATGATTGAGGCGGCTAAAAAATACAACCGGATTGTACAGGTTGGCTTTCAGAACAGAAGTGCTCCCTACGCTTTTTCTGCAAGAGACTATATTCAAAGCGGTAAGTTAGGCGAGATTGTACATGTAAAATCGTTCAACATGTTGGGCGGCGAAAAATGGCTGCCACAGCCCAACACTGCCGTACCCAATGGTTTGGATTGGGATGCCTGGCTTGGACCAGCCGCCAAAGTACCCTACAACCCTGGCATTCATGATATGGAAAGCAGGGGTGGCTGGGGCAATTATTGGGCTTATAGTGGCGGTACGCTGGCAGATGATGCAAGTCACGTATTGGATTTAGCACGTTTGGTGCTGGGTGATCCAGGGCATCCAAAATCAGTTTATGGCTGTGGGGGAAATTATGCTTGGGGCTCCACAAAAGAAACCCCCGAATTTCAATCCATTACCTTTGATTTTGGAAAATTTGCGCATACTTGCGAAAGTGGTAGTGCCACCAACTACATGAAAAAAACACCCAATAATATCCGCATGGATCCAACTTTATTTCCTGACTGGAGAACCAATGCAACCAGAACTGAGATCTATGGTACCAAGGGACTCATGTACTTGGGAAGACATGGCGGTGGATGGCAAGTGAAGGGCGAAGATTCTGTTCTGATAGCACAAGATGGTGGTATTTTCCCCGACAAAGACCATCAAATTGATTTTATCGAATCGCTCAGAACACGAAAAAAGCCAAATGGCGACGTAGAGCAAGGGCAATTAAGTGCTACCCTAGTTCATCTTGGCAACATCGCTTACCGAGTTGGTAATAAACAACTCTTTTTTGATGGTAAAACTGAAAGGTTTATTGGAAATGAAGATGCGAATAAATTACTCAAAACAGCCTACCGAGATTCCTATAGAATCCCCGAAAAAGTATAATTAGAAAAATAGAATCTCAATAAAAAATATAAACTATGGATTTAAAAGATAAAGTTGCCCTAATTACTGGTGGAACTCATGGAATTGGAGCAACCATTGCGCTGCATCTTGCCCAATCTGGTACCCATGTTTGTTTGGTGGGGAGAAATGAAGATCAATTCGGAATAAAAAAACAGATAGAAGCTATTGGTGTAAAATGCCTGCTACTTCAAGCAGATATCAGCAAGGAAGAAGAATGCAAAAGAGTAGTAGAAGATACCCTTGCTGCATTAGGCAATATTGACATCTTGGTGCACAGTGCTGGATCAGCTGCTCCCGGTGGATTGCTTAGCGGAGCAAGAGATGTTTGGTATCAAGCATTTGACATTCATGTTCATGCAGCTTTTCATTTAGCTGCTGCAGTAGCCCCATTGATGAAACAAAATAAGGGAGGTGCCATGATTTTTATATCTTCTGCTGCTGGTCTGAGAGGGGTTAAAAATGCCCTGGCTTATGCAACTGTAAAAGGTGCTATTCCTCAATTTACTCGAGCCTTGGCATTTGAACTATCCGATTTTAATATCAGGGTGAATTGTGTTTCTCCTGGGATCATCCGGACTAGATTTCAGGATTTCTTGACTCCCGAGCAAATAAAAAACAATATCGATAATCGTATTCCGCTTCATCGAGAGGGCTCTCCAACTGATGTGGCCGAGGCAGTATCCATGTTGGTAAAAAACGATTTCATCACAGGCGAAAACATCACCATTGATGGCGGCATGACCATGCGTATAGTGTAAAACGTACTTATGAAAATCAAAACATTAGAACTTTTCAAAGTTCCACCCCGCTGGCTTTTTTTGAAAATCACCACCGAAAGCGGTATCGTAGGATGGGGTGAACCTGTTGTGGAAGGAAAGGCTGACACCGTTAAAGCAGCGGTGGAAGAAATGGCGGAGTATATTATTGGTAAAGATGCAAGTCAAATAGAAGATATCTGGCAGCTGTTGTATCGTGGAGGGTTTTACCGTGGAGGCCCCATCTTGATGAGCGCTATTGCTGGAATCGACCAGGCGCTTTGGGATATCAAAGGCAAGGCCATGGGCGTGCCCGTATATGATTTGCTAGGTGGGCATGTAAGAGATAAAATGAATATTTATGGTTGGATTGGAGGAGATAAACCAGCACATGTAGTGGAAGCTGCAAAGGAAAGAATAGCACAAGGGTACAGGGCAGTAAAAATGAACGCCTGCTCAGAAATGGAATGGATTGATTCACCACAAAAAATAAAAGATGCAGTGGATTGTATTGCATCTGTTCGAGATGCAGTTGGATTTGAAATTGGAATAGGGATTGATTTTCATGGCCGTGTTCACAAAGGAATGGCGAAAGGTTTTATGAAAGAACTTGAATTTATAAAACCTATGTTCATAGAAGAGCCTGTACTTTCGGAAAACAGAGAACACTTTCTTCAATTGGCACAATACACTTCTACTCCTATTGCAACAGGTGAGCGCATGTATAGTCGATGGGATTTTAAATCGATATTAGAACAAGGTGCTGTAGATATTATTCAGCCGGATGTAAGTCATGCTGGAGGTATTACCGAAGTGAAAAAAATTGCATCCATGGCTGAAGCTTATGATGTTGCCCTTGCTCCGCATTGCCCACTTGGCCCCATCTCTTTTGCTGCGGCATTACAAATAGATTTTAATTGTATCAATGCATTCATTCAAGAAACTAGTATGGGCATTCATTATAATCAAGGGGCCGATCTTTTAGACTATCTTGAAAACCCCGAGGTGTTTAATGTGAAAGAGGGTTGTGTGGATCGTCCTACTTTACCTGGCTTGGGGATTATTATAAATGAAGATAAAGTTCGTGAAATGGCCAAAATTGGTCATAATTGGAAGAACCCCATTTGGCGAAATAAAGACGGTAGCATTACTGAATGGTAATCATTGATTCCTACGTTTTCAAAAAACAAATTGTACATGAATAATTATATAGTCAGCTGTGATTGGGGTACTTCCGAATTCAGACTTCGATTAATCAATATAACCGAAGATATTGTAGTGGGGGAAATTATCTCCTCTGAGGGTGTTTTAAGCATCCACAACCAATGGGCGGCCGGTTCCAAAGCAACCAGTTTGAAAGCGTTTTATCTGCAATCCCTATTGGGGCAGTTAGAAGGCCTGCTGGATGGCCTATCGGAGGATTGCAAAGAGGTTCCCATTATCATTTCAGGCATGGCCTCCTCCAGCATCGGCATTGAAGAACAACCTTATGCAAATCTTCCATTTTCACTGGACGGAAAAAGCACCGTAGTGAAATTCATGGAAAAAAATGCCGCTTTCCCATTTGACCTTTTATTGATTTCAGGTGTAAGGGGAATGAACGATGTAATGAGGGGGGAAGAGACCCAACTGATTGGCATTGCCCAGATGGTGGAATCGATGAGGCTTTCGGATGACGCCATTTGCATTTTTCCGGGAACCCATTCCAAACATATCAAAATATGCAAGGGGCAGGTCGTCAATTTTAAAACCTATATCACCGGCGAACTGTTTCAATTGCTTTCCACCAAAAGCGTGTTGAAAGGATCTGTTTCAAATGAACACAATGGTAAAGTGATGGATGAAATGAATTTACAATCATTTCATAAAGGAATTGAGCAGTCAGGAAATAATGGCAACCTGCTCAACAAACTTTTTTCTGTAAGAACCAACGACTTGTTCGATTTGCTTTCTCATCAAGAAAACTTTTTTTACTTAAGTGGATTGTTAATCGGTTGTGAAATCAGGTCGCTAGAGCAGGAGCCCAGCGCCCAGATTATTTTATGCAGCGGCAATAGCATGTTTTTATTGTACCAGTTAGCCATTGAAAAACTTAATTTTGGACAGCGGACAATATTTATTCAACCGGAAATGATGGATAAGGCAGCCTTTGTGGGCCAGTACCAAATATTCCAATCCTATCAGCAGCATAAATGATTTTTTGTGAACAATAACAAGTTTTCCCTCCCGAGATTTTCAACGCTTCCTGTCATTGGGATTATTAGAGGCCTTCAATTGGAGGACATCAAAGAGATCCTTCCGATTTATATCAAAGCCGGATTTACCACCATTGAATTTACCATGAATACGCCCAATGCGTCGAAAATCATCCAATATGCTGTAGAAAAATACGGAGCGCTTTTAAATATAGGTGCCGGTACTGTATGTGATGAAAAAACACTAGAAATAGCTTTAGAAGCCGGCGCCCAATTTATTGTGATGCCCATTGTAAATGAAACAGTCATCAAGTCATGTGTACAACAAAAAATCCCGGTCTTTCCAGGTGCCTATACGGCCACTGAAATATACAACGCATGGTCTCTGGGGGCAGCGATGGTGAAGGTTTTTCCGGCAACTTCCCTTGGCCCCGACTACTTCAAAGATATTAGGGGGCCCTTGAATCAGATAAAACTGGTGCCT
>JBIIVV010000047.1:0-17631 GCA_044339235.1 Ferruginibacter sp. | reverse complement strand
TTATATGCCAATACGTATTTTTATTACAGGAGGAACCTTTGATAAGGAATACAATGAACTCAATGGGGAGCTATATTTTAAAGACACCCATTTGAATGACTTATTGGATATGGGTAGAAACAAGGTTTCGGTGGAAATAAGAACTCTAATGATGATTGACAGTCTGCAAATGTCTGCTGAAGATCGAGAACTGATTGTTTACCAGTGTACGCATTGTGATGAAAACCAAATCGTAATTACCCATGGCACTGATACCATGGAGCAAACAGCTCGGCTGCTGGCTAGGGCAATTGATAATAAAACAATTATACTTACAGGGGCTATGATACCTATTAAATTCGGAAGTTCGGATGGATTATTCAACCTTGGAAGTGCACTGGCTTTTGCACAATCATTGCCTGTAGGTGTTTATGTAGCCATGAACGGACGTTTTTTCAATTGGGATAATGTGCGAAAAAATAAACTTACTGGTATTTTCGAAGAGCTAAAATAATTGGCGTTAAATTGTTTTTATTTGTTCTTTATAAATTATCGTTAAAGTTTATTATATATTGAATATCAATTAATTAAAATAAAATTTATAATTTGTCAATTTTCAAGAAAGCAGGTAAATTCTATCAATCCCTTTCATTCGGAAATTGGAAATTTTTGATAGGCGGCCTGGTATTTTCAATATTATGGTCCTCTGCATCTACAGCTACGAAGCTAGGTTTGACATCAACACAGCCTTTTGTAATTGCCACTTCGCGTTTTTTTATTGCCGGGTTGATCTTATTATTCATTTCCCATGTTGTATTAGGAAACAGTTTGCCAGCAAAAGGTCAATGGCGACCTATTATGTTGTATGGATTGCTTAATATTTCTATTTATTTGGGATTGTATGTTATTGCCATGCAACAGGTTTCTGCAGGCTTGGGCAGTTTGGCGGTAGCAATTAACCCCGTATTTATATCTTTAATAGCTGTCAGCTTGCTTTCTCATACAATCACCCAGCAGCATTTGTTAAGTTTACTATTGTGCCTGGTGGGCGTAACAATAGCTGCTTATCCATTAATTCAACATAGTTATGCTACTCCATCAGGAATAGGAATATTAATAGCCAGTATGGTAGCCTATTCATTGGGGACCATTTATTATTCCCGTGTCCAATGGAAAGGTTTAGATCTTTTAACCATCAATGGGTGGCAAACCATTTTTGGGGGCATATTTTTACTCCCATTACTTGTATTTACTTATCAGCCTGATAAAAATTTGTATAATGCCAATTTTTGGAAGTCAGTTACTTGGCTAGCGATCCCTGTCTCTATTGGAGCAGTTCAACTTTGGTTGTATTTGATTCGACATAATCCTATTAAGGCCTCCTTTTGGCTATTTTTGTGCCCTATATTTGGGTTTGCTTTCGCCAAGATAATTATGCATGAGCCCATTAGTTGGTTTACTTTTTTAGGAGTAGCGTTGGTATTATCCGGCCTTTATTTGGTTCAAAGAATTAACAAATAGTCATTCTTTAATAAAGGGTAGTGATTAATTACTATTATACTCCCAATTTTCAATCTTTGATAAACCCTTCAAAAAATAATAGAAAAGCGGTAGTTTTGTATGAAAGAATAGTATCAAAAGAATTATTTCTCATCCATTTTTAAGGTGTAATTCAGCAGTTCATGATTTTTAAGTGATTTTTTGCAATTTTTTCCCAATTACAATGGATATTTGCAAATAATTCTAAAAAACCAACAATGAGCCAGAAGCCAAGTACGCTGTTTGATAAAGTGTGGGATGCACACGTAGTGAGAAAAATTGAAGATGGCCCCGATGTATTTTTTATTGACCGTCATTTTATACATGAGGTTACTAGCCCAGTTGCCTTTTTGGGTTTGGAAAGTAGGGGTTTACAAGTAATGTTTCCTGAACATACTTTTGCCACTGCCGATCACAATACGCCTACCATTAATCAGCATTTACCGGTAGCAGATCCATTATCTGCCAATCAGCTGAAAGCATTGGAACAAAATTCCGCTAAATATGGGATTTCCCATTGGGGCTTGGGTAACCCAAAAAATGGTATTGTTCACGTAGTAGGACCCGAAAATGGTATCACGCTTCCTGGTATGACCATTGTTTGTGGTGATTCACATACTTCTACCCATGGTGCTTTTGGCGCTATCGCTTTTGGTATCGGTACCTCAGAGGTGGAGATGGTGTTATCTTCTCAATGTATCATGCAACCCAAGCCTTTGAAAATGCGTATCAACGTTACGGGTAGTTTGGGTAAGGCTGTTACACCAAAGGATGTTACCCTTTATATTATTTCAAAATTAACTACTGCAGGTGCAACCGGTTATTTTGTAGAATATGCTGGGGAAGTTTTTGAAAAGATGAGTATGGAAGGCCGTATGACGGTTTGTAATATGAGTATTGAAATGGGTGCCCGTGGCGGTATGATTGCTCCGGATGAAACCACTTTTTCGTATATTAATGGACGTGAGTTAGCCCCCAAAGGGGCAGCATGGGATAAATCATTGGCCTATTGGAAAACCCTTTCCACTGATGCGGGCGCTGAATTTGATATTGAATATAATTTTGATGCCGCTGACATAGAGCCGATGATTACTTATGGTACCAATCCTGGAATGGGAATGGGAATTTCTAAATCCATTCCAAAAGGAGCTGATTTAAAAGGTGGTACGGCCACCTATGAAAAGTCCCTTGCCTATATGGGCTTTGGTGAGCAAGAACAAATGATCGGCAAAAAGGTAGACTTTGTTTTTATAGGAAGTTGTACCAATGGCCGTATCGAAGATTTTAGGGCCTTTGCATCTATTATAAAGGGAAGAAAAAAGGCGGAGCATGTTACAGCCTGGGTAGTTCCAGGTTCTCATATTGTAGAAGCACAAATAAAGGAAGAAGGAATTTTAGATATCCTAACGGAAGCGGGTTTTTTGTTGCGTCAACCTGGTTGCTCGGCTTGTCTTGCTATGAATGATGATAAGGTACCTGCAGGAAAATATGCGGTGAGTACCAGTAACAGAAATTTTGAAGGTCGTCAAGGTCCAGGTAGCAGGACCATGCTGGCAAGTCCTTTAGTGGCAGCAGCAGCAGCTGTTACCGGTTATGTAACTGACCCTAGGGAATTAATGTGATTTTCCTTTTTGTTTTTTAGTTTTTAGTTTTCAATTAATCAATTATCAATTCATTTTATGGCATACGATAAATTTACCACCCTGTCTAGTTCGGCAGTTCCTTTACCTATTGAAAATGTGGATACCGACCAGATTATTCCTGCACGATTTTTAAAAGCAACCAAGCGCGAAGCTTTTGGTGATAACTTGTTCCGGGATTGGCGGTATAATAGCGATGATAGTCCTAAACAGGATTTTATTTTAAACAATCCAATTTATTCCGGTAAAATACTAGTTGGCGGCACCAATTTCGGAAGTGGCAGCAGTCGTGAACATGCGGCTTGGGCCATTTACGATTATGGTTTTCGCTGTGTAGTGTCGAGTTTTTTTGCTGATATCTTTAAAAACAACGCCATCAATATGGGTATCTTACCGGTACAGGTAAGCCCTGAATTTTTAGGTCAAATTTTTGATGCCATTGAAGCAGATCCAAATACCCAAATCGAAGTAAGTCTACCAGAGCAGACCATTTCAATCCTTGCAACCGGTGCTACTGAATCATTCGAAATAAATGGGTATAAAAAAAATAACCTACTCAATGGCTTCGATGACATCGATTATTTACAAGCAATGAAATCCGAAATAGGGGCTTTCGCTGCTGAAAAGGCAGTTTAGTGGTGAATGGTGAATGGGCAATGGTCAATGGTGAATGGTGAATGGTGAATGGGCAATGGTGAATAGTGAATGGGCAATGGTGAATGGGCAAGCTTCGCAATCTGTTTTGCTTTATTCAAAATTATTCATGTGAGAAAGGAATTTATTGATGCTTATTGTAAATTATGTTTAAAAAAAATATTGAATTTTATAATATCAACCATTCACAATTCACAATTCACAATTCACCATTGACCATTCACCATTCACCATTCACCATTGACCATTCATTTATAAACACAGCCATCGCTGCAAGCAATTGAAAAACACCCCCCGGCATATCGAAATAATGGATACTACGCTTCGTGATGGAGAGCAAATGAGCGGTGTGTCATTTTCTGCTTCTGAAAAACTGACTATTGCTCAGCTATTACTCACGGAGGTGAAAGTGGACAGAATCGAAATTGCTTCTGCCAGAGTATCAGAGGGAGAATTTCTTGCTGTTAAAAAAATAACAGATTGGGCCCGTGCCAATGGATATATCAACCAGGTGGAAGTTTTAACCTTTGTGGATGGATCAACCTCGGTAGATTGGATGTTGGAGGCGGGAGCTGTTGTAATGAATTTATTGACCAAAGGGTCGCTCAATCATCTAACCCACCAGCTGAAAAAGAAGCCAGCAGAACATTTCGATGAAATAGCCCAAGTAATTCAATTGGCAACTCAAAAGGGTTTGCAGTGTAATGTATATCTGGAAGACTGGAGTAATGGCATGCGCAATTCAAAAGAATATGTATTGCAGTACCTCGATTTTTTACAGCATCAACCGATTCAACGAGTTTTATTACCTGATACATTGGGCGTATTAATTCCTTCCGAAACATTTGCGTATGTATCGGAATTGGTAAATCGTTATCCAACATTGCATTTCGATTTTCATGCGCACAATGATTATGACCTCAGTATTGCCAATGTGATGGAGGCGGTAAAGGCAGGGGCACACGGTTTACATCTTACTGTAAATGGGATGGGAGAACGCGCTGGAAATGCACCCTTAGCGAGTGCAATTGCCGTGTTAAATGATTTCATGCCGGAAGTAAATACGACCGTTGTAGAAAAATCTTTGTATACTGCCAGTAAATTAGTAGAAGCTTTTTCGGGATTTCGTGTTTCGGCTAATAAACCGGTTGTGGGCGAAAATGTATTTACCCAAACAGCGGGTATACATGCCGATGGAGATAAGAAGAATAATCTTTATTACAATGATTTAATGCCGGAGCGGTTTGGTCGGCAGCGTAAATATGCATTGGGTAAAACCAGTGGCAAGGCCAATATCGATAATAATTTGCAGCAATTGGGCATACAATTGTCCGATGCCGATTTGAAAAAAGTTACCCAGCGGGTAATTGAGTTAGGTGACCGAAAAGAAATGGTTACCCAAGCCGATTTGCCCTACATTATATCTGATATTTTAGATAGTAATAGCATAGAACAAAAAGTTCAGATAAAGAATTATGTACTAACGCACTCCAAGGATTTAAAACCTTCCGTTACCTTACATATTTGCATCAACGGTGAATTTTTTGAAGAGCATGCCCAGGGAGATGGCCAATACGATGCTTTTGTAAATGCGTTACATAAAATTTATAAACAAAAGAAGGTAGAGTTGCCGTTGTTGGTAGATTATACCGTACGGATACCGCCTGGTGGTAAATCTGATGCTTTGTGCGAAACCATTATTACTTGGTTACATAGCGAAAAAGAATTTAAAACACGCGGCTTGGATAGCGATCAGACAGTAGCTGCGATCAAGGCTACTGAAAAAATGTTGAATATCATTTAATAATAATAAATACAATCCCTCTAATCAAAATGGCAAAAAAACACATACTCATAGTTCCCGGAGATGGGATAGGTCAGGAAGTTACTGCAGTAGGAAAAAAAGTATTGGATAAAATTGCGACTAAATTTGGTCACGAATTTACTTATGATGAAGCACTGATTGGTCATGTTGCTATCGAAGCTACTGGTAATCCATTACCCGATGAGTCTTTACAGAAAATGCGCAATTCAGATGCAGTGCTTTTTGGTGCTGTCGGTCATCCAAAATATGATAACGATCCCTCTGCTAAAGTTCGTCCGGAGCAGGGTTTGCTGAAGATGAGAAAGGAGCTGGGGCTATACGCTAATCTTAGGCCCATCAAATTATTTGATGAGTTGCTTTCTGCATCTAGTATCAAACCTGAAATTTTAAAAGGAGCCGATATCTTGTTTTTCAGGGAGCTTACCGGAGATATTTATTTTGGTGAAAAGGGAAGAAAGAATGATGGCGACACCGCTTACGATATTGCAGAGTACAGTCGGTATGAAGTACAAAGAATTGGTAGGAAAGCTTTTGAAGCAGCCAGAACAAGAAGGAAAAAATTATGTTCCGTAGATAAGGCAAATGTTTTAGAAACCAGTCGTTTGTGGAGAGAAGAAATTCAAAAATTGGCCTTGGAATATCCTGATGTAGAAGTGGAACATCAATTTGTAGATTCCACCGCCATGCTTTTAATAAAGGACCCTTGTCGATTTGATGTAGTAGTTACCGCTAACTTGTTCGGAGATATTTTAACAGATGAAGCATCTCAAATTGCAGGTTCAATGGGAATGCTTGCTTCTGCTTCCATTGGAGATGGGACAGGAGTGTATGAGCCCATTCATGGATCGGCTCATGATATTACTGGCAAAGGTGTTGCCAATCCGTTGGCTTCTATTCTTTCGGTCGCTTTATTATTAGATATTTCTTTTGGTATGAAGGCGGAATCTGAACTGGTGATCAGTGCAGTTGACCAGGTTTTAAAAGAGGGTTACCGTACCCGTGATATTGCAGATGCATCTACTAAAGCTGATAAATTATTAGGAACAGAAGCGATGGGTAAGGAAGTGTTGAAGTTTTTATAAATCGTTATTGTTTAAGGCAAGGCATATAAATGGTAAGGGTACTATTTATATGCCTTTTTTATTATAAGATAGTTTTGCTACCAATTAAGTAGCCTGGCATTTGCAGTTTTTATATGAAATATGTCATTGTGAAAAAGCATATTTGATCGTCCCGAAAGCACTTATTTTTTTTGATAAAAACGTTGAATAAATAAAAAATAGATTATTATTGCTATGCTATTAACGAGTTAAGATTATTTTTTACATTCAAAATTGCATATGAATAAACTACAGATTGCCGATTACATTGTTTTCTTTATTTACTTTATTGCTGTTTCCTCTTATGGTTATTATATCTACCATAAAAAGAAATCTGCTACTACTAGTTCCAAAGATTTTTTTCTTGCTGAAGGCTCCCTTACTTGGTGGGCTATTGGAGCTTCGCTAATTGCTTCCAATATTTCAGCAGAACATTTTATTGGCATGTCTGGCTCTGGATTCGCGCTCGGACTTGCGATTTCCACCTATGAGTGGATGGCTGCAGCAACCCTGATTATTGTAGCCATTTTTATCATTCCTATTTATCTTAAAAATAAGATATTTACGATGCCACAATTTTTATCTAGGCGCTACAATGATAAAGTGAGTACCATTATGGCGGTATTTTGGTTGCTGGTATATGTGTTTGTTAATCTTACTTCTATTATCTATCTGGGCGCTTTGGCGATCTCTTCTATCTCTCCTATTAGTTTTGAATGGAGCATAGTTGGATTGGTTATTTTTTCAATGGTGGTAACGTTGGGGGGGATGAAAGTGATTGGGTATACAGATGTAATTCAGGTGGTCGTTTTGATTATCGGGGGCTTGGTAACTACTTACTTGGCCTTATCATTACTTTCAGAAGAATATGGTTTTGGAAAAGATATTTTCAAGGGCCTTTCTATTTTGCGATCAGAAGCGCCAGGTCATTTTCACATGATTTTCGATTCCTCTAATAAATATTATAAGGAGCTTCCTGGTCTCTCTGTATTGTTTGGCGGGATGCTAATTAATAACCTTGCTTATTGGGGTTGTAATCAATATATTGTGCAACGTGCATTGGGAGCCGATTTGAAGACAGCAAGAAAAGGGATTTTATTTGCTGCATTTTTAAAGTTATTGATTCCCGTAATTGCAGTATTGCCTGGTATTGTGATGTATGTTCTCCATAACAAAGGTTTATTTCATCAAGAAATGTCGGATGGGGCTGGAATCATTAAGCCCGATCATGCTTATCCAACGCTAATGAACTTATTGCCTGCAGGCCTCAAGGGAATTGCTTTTGCAGCGCTTACTGCAGCTATCGTGGCTTCTTTGGCTGGTAAAGCCAATAGCATTTCTACCATTTTTTCGTTGGATATCTACAAGAAATTTTTTAACAAAGAAGCAAGTGAGCGCAAAATGGTTTTGGTGGGTAGATGGGCAGTGGTTATTTCAATGGTGATTGCAGGTATCGTAACACCCGCTTTGAAGTCGCTCGACCAAGCCTATCAGTTCATACAGGAATATGTAGGTTTTATTTCTCCCGGTGTGCTGGCTATTTTCTTACTAGGATTTTTCTGGAAAAAAACTACTGCAAAAGCAGCAATGGCAGGTGCATTATTAACGATTCCTATTTCAACGGTATTGAAATTTTTACCGGTTTGGTCAAATGGCGCTTTTCCCGACTATGCTTTCTTAGACAGAATGACAATTGATTTTGTAGCAATTGTATTAATCATGATCACGATGAGTCTGGTTAATCCTAGAAAAGATTCCGATACCCATACGATTGAAATTGATACTTCGATGTTTAAAATTACCACTGGATTTGCTATTGGGTCAATTATTATTTTTGGCATCCTTTCGGCATTGTATACCGTATTTTGGTAACTGACTTTACTCCTAAATAAAATAATTAAATAAGGGCCATTTTTGAGCCCTTATTTAATTTCAACTTTTGGATAATAGGGGTTGTCAACTCAAGAATATTTGAAGGAAAAGTCTGATATTTGGTGATTGGTATTTTAATCGGTAAATTTCTTTCCATTTAGTTTTAAAACTAAAAATTCTATGAAAAAACAAACCACCTTCATTACTTTATTGTTTGCTTTACAATTGTTTTTTTTAAGTAGTGTGGATGCACAGAAAACAGTAAAAATTGGCAACCAAACCTGGACTACTACCAATCTGGATGTAAGTACTTACCGAAATGGCGATACTATACCATATGTGGAAGCCGCAACGGAATGGGCTAAATTAACTAAAGGAGCTTGGTGTTATTATGATAATAAAATTGCCAATGGCCCTGTTTATGGTAAACTATATAATTTATATGCTGTAACTGACAAACGTGGTTTGGCACCCAAGGGATTTCATATCCCCACTGATGCAGAGTGGACTATTTTAACTGATTATTTAGGCGGTAAAGAAGCAGCCGGCGGTAAAATGAAAGAAGCAGGTACGTCACATTGGTTAAGCCCAAATGCCGGGGCTACCAATAAGAGCGGTTTTAAAGCGCTTCCTGGCGGTTATCGATATAGCGGAGGCACATTCGGCTTTTTTGGTAGTTATGGTCTCTGGTGGAGTTCTAGTGAAGGGGGTAATGATATACTTGCTTGGGATCGCTTTCTATATTTTAACGATGCTGTTGTTGGAAGGTTTGATGACTTTGAGCGAAGTGGTATGTCTGTTCGATGTATAGCGGATTAAAAATTTGAATATTGTGCTGATCAAATTTCAATTCGAATTAGATTAATATAATGCTTTGCAGAATAAATAATTTACTTGGATGTTGTTGTGTCTATAACTTGCGACAACTCTTACCATTGCATATTCAGTAAATTGTTGGGTAAATTTGCTAGAGTATACAATTCGATTTTCCCCTTTTTTGAATAGCTTTCAATGAATTGTCAATCTGCAAGGCAACGAACAGACATTCCGTAACTTTTGTAGCCGAAGTCACGGCCTACTAGGCCATAAAGATTGTCAGGGTAACGGTTCCATGCAAAGTAAGTAAAACCTTCAGTAGAACTCCACCAAAAGCCGTTGACACCAATGCTATTAAATGCGCCATTATCATCTCGGTAACCACCAGGCATTCCTGTAAAACCGCTGCTATTAGTGGCTCCGGTATTTGGCCTTGGCCAATGTGAAGTGCCTGCTTCTTTCATTTTGCCACCGGCCGCATCTTTGCCTCCTAAATAATCAGTTAGTATGGTCCACTCAGCATCCGTGGGGATATGAAAACCTTTTGGTGCTAATCCACGATGATCAATTACAGCATATAAATTATACAATTTACCATAGATTGTTCCATTTTCTATATTGTTATCGTAATAGCACCAAGCTCCAGTGGTTAATTTAGCCCAAGCAATCGGATCTTGAACCTGGGGTATTTCATCTCCATTACTATAAGTACTTACATCTAGATTGGTAGTAGTCCAGTTTTGGTTACCAATTTTTACAATATTTTGTGTAAATGCATTACCCAATGGGTTAAATAGCAAAATCAAGCCAAACAATAAAGAAAAGTAGGTGGTTTGTTTTTTCATTATTCTGCAATCATTTATTCGGTTTAATTCCAAAACTGCAATTACGATAATTAAAAATATTAATTATATTTCATATTGCATAAATATAAGTATAAAAATGGCAATCTAGGGACTATTTTAATTTGGGTATCAATTTCCAACCATATTCTAGTTCTTGAAATTAGCTATTTCGGAATTTATTGTCAGCTATTTTTCAAGACAAATTCTAACATTTTATGAAATAAATTTAAAATTATAATTTCAAATGGTGATATAAATCCTCTTTTTTATCATTTTGTTTATTTCAGTAAATGCATTCCTTTTAGAAAAGCCTATTCAAGTAAGCTGTCTTATATTAAATTTTATTATAATTCAAAAATGTAGATTCAAATAAATTAGTCAATTTAAGAAATGATGTCTGATGTCTGATTTTTTATGTGTGATGTGTTTGTGTAATGTTTTGTGATAGCTAGGTAATTTATTGTATTTTTAAATTGTTTACTTAATCAAGTATATCAGGATATTACCAAAGAAATAAGTAAAAAAATAGACATAGTAAATTTTACATCAACAAATCAGACAATAGCAATAGTGTGTGATTCAGCAATGTAATTCTAAATTAATTTGTATTCCATTTTATGCTAAAGCAGTTATCGCTTCTCGCCCAAAAATTAAGTGGGGTATTGTATTACAATTCCACTATAGCCCATCAAACCCAGTTGCTTGCTTATTCTACTGATGCCTCTGTTTACCAGGAAAAACCATTGGCAGTAGCATTGCCAAAAAATACGGATGATGTTAAGCAATTAATTGATTTTGCGCTTCACCAAAATATTACCTTAATACCAAGAGCCGCAGGTACTTCATTGGCAGGCCAAGTGGTTGGCAATGGAATAGTAGTTGATATTTCTAAGCATTTCAATCAAATTATCGAAGTAAATGTAGTCGAGAAATGGGTGAGGGTTCAGCCCGGCGTTATTAGGGATGATCTGAATCATTATTTACGCCCTTTCGGTTTATTTTTCGGTCCAGAAACTTCTACTGCTAATAGGGCAATGATTGGGGGTATGGTAGGTAATAATTCTTGTGGCTTGCATAGCATTGTTTGGGGATCTGTTCGCGAAAATTTATTGGAAGTAAATGCGCTATTGAGTGATGGGTCAGAAGTGCTTTTTAAAAATGAATTGGTTCAGGGTGTAAATTATAGCGGTCTAAAAAAATCCATCTACGATGGTCTTCATCACTTGCTTTCCGATGGCAAAAATAAGGAGCTCATTCGGCAGCATTTCCCCAAAAAATTAGTTGTAAGAAGAAATTCAGGATATGCGTTAGATAGCCTTTTGGACATGGAGCCATTTTCTGAAATCGGCATCCCATTTAACCTTTGTAAATTATTGGCAGGTTCTGAGGGAACCCTTGCATTTACTACTGCAATAAAACTACAACTGATCGATCTTCCACCAACGGAGATCGCATTGGTTTGTGTACATTGCCATTCCATTGATGAAGCACTTCGTGCAAATATTGTAGCACTTTCCCTAAATCCAATGGCATCTGAATTGGTGGACCGTTATATAATGAATTTCACCCGTGAACATCCTGAGTTTAAGAAAAATTGTTTTTTTATTGAGGGTGACCCGGCAGCCATTTTAATGGTAGAATTTATGGGAGATCATATCGATATGGTTACTGATAGGGCCAATCAACTGGTGAATGAATTAAGGGATAAAGGCTATGGTTATGCGTATCCAATTTTATTCAACGCCGACACTAAATTTGCCTGGGATGTGCGAAAGGCTGGGCTTGGCTTATTGCGAAATTTGACTGGTGATATTCAACCTGTTAACTTAATTGAAGATTGCGCTGTAGCACCGCAGGAATTGCCTGAATATATTCGAGAACTGCAACTTATTTTGGATAAGTATCAGGTAAATGCATCTTTCTATGCTCATGCAGGTGCTGGGGAATTACATGTGGAGCCCATGATTAATTTGAAGACGCAGGAAGGGGTAAAATTGTTTAGAAATATCCTTGATGAAACAGTACAATTAGTAAAAAAATACCACGGATCATTGTCCGGCGAACATGGGGATGGCCGATTGAGGGGCGAATATATTTCAACAATGGTAGGAGAAGAAACGTATGCGCTTTTCAAATCGGTAAAGCAGTTGTTTGATCCCCACAATATTTTTAATCAAGGTAAGATTACAGCTGCTCCTCCTATGACTGAGCAGCTAAGAGTACAATTGGGTAAAACGCCTATACCGATTACTACTCGATTTGATTTTGCAGCTCAGGGAAGTATGCTTCGACTCGCAGAAAAATGCTCTGGTTCGGGTGACTGTAGAAAGACCGAGGTAACTGGCGGAATCATGTGCCCTAGCTACATGGCAACCAGAAATGAAAAAGATACCACTCGTGCTAGAGCAAATATTCTTCGGCAATTTTTAAGTGATCCCGAACAAGTAGACCCACTCAATAACGAAGAAATAAGGGAAGTGATGGATCTATGTTTAAGTTGTAAAGGATGTAAAACAGAATGCCCTTCTGGTGTGGATATTACCAAGATGAAGGCAGAGTTTTTACAACAGTATTATGATAAAAATGGGGTGCCCTTTAGGTCTAAGTTGATTGGTAATTTTTCCCGTCAAATGAAATGGGCTTCGAAGCTACCAGGGGTCTATAATTTTATTTTTGGCAACACCTATTTACGTAAAATCGCAAATAGTGTAGTTGGGTTTCATCCCGATAGAAGTATGCCTTTATTAACTTCTTACACGCTAAGTGCCTGGCTAAAAAAACGCAAATCAAAAATTGCCTCTTTCGAAAGAAAAGTTTATTTTTTCTGTGATGAGTTTACAAATTATTATGATGTTGAAATTGGGAAAAAAGCGATTCAGTTGCTAGAAAATATCGGCTATGAAGTGATATTGCCTAAACATGTTGAAAGCGGTCGAAGTTATTTGTCGAAAGGATTGGTGAATCAAGCAGCAGTGCTCATCAATCAAAATATCAACTTGTTGGCTTCTGTAGTTTGTGATGATATACCTTTGGTAGGGATCGAACCATCTACAATTTTGAGTTTCAGGGATGAATACATTGATCTAGCAAGTCCGTTGAATAAAGAAAAAGCCATTCGATTGGCTAAGCAAACCTTTACTATCGAGGAGTTTATTTCAAACGAATTTGAGAAGGGGAATATTTCTGACCAACTGTTTACAAAAGATAAAAAAACAATTGCCGTTCATGGACATTGTTACCAAAAAGTATTATCCTCACAGCATTTCAGCAATACAATGTTGAGTATACCCCAGAATTACCAGGTTCAGTTTATCCCTTCTGGTTGCTGTGGTATGGCAGGATCTTTCGGTTATGAGGTGGAGCATTATGAAGTTGCTCAGCAGGTAGGAGAGCTGGTGCTGTTTCCTGCGGTGCGTAATTTTTCACCTGATACATTGGTAGCAGCTTCGGGCACTTCTTGTAGGCACCAAATTAAAGATGGAACCCATCGAATCGCTCTACATCCAGTTGAAATTTTATGGGATGCGTTAAAAAAATAATATAAACTATTTGCCGAATTATTTTTACTAAAATAATCTTATTACTTTAATTTTCGATTCCTTTGTTTATGTATTGTTTAAAAATCATATCGCTCTTTTCATTGCTGCTTTTTCAATTGTTTGCAGCTGCTCAAAATAAAAATAATGCTGGTATTAATAAAAATAATGCTGCAATTATTTCTAGCGTTACTATGAAAAAAATTTATAACGAAATAAAAACAACTTATAAATATGGTATAGTTTTTAAACATCCCGATTCAACCAAATTAATGGATAGTCCTACCATATTCAATGAAAATGGAATTTGGTATATGACCTATATTGTTTTTGATGGAAAGGGCTATGAGACTTGGATTGCCCAGAGTAAAGATTTATTGAATTGGAAATCCATTGGAAAAATCCTTTCCTTCTCTGCAAATACTTGGGATGCCAATCAAAAAGCGGGTTATATGTCTTTAGTGGATATCAATTGGGGTGGAACTTATGCAGTGGAGAAATTCAATAATAAATATTGGATGTCTTATTTAGGTGGCAAAACAGTTGGATATGAAGCGGGTGTTTTAGGAGTGGGGATGGCAACGAATGCTACGCTTACTAAACCAGTAGAATGGAAGACAACGGCTTCACCCATATTACAGCCCAGCGATTTGGATGCCAGCTGGTTTGATAACCAGATCATTTATAAAAGTTTAGTTATCCGGGATAAGAAACAGCTTACGGGTCATCCATTTATTATGTATTACAATGCGAAAGGCGATACGGCTAAATATGAAAGTATTGGAATGGCGGTTTCCGATGACATGATTTCTTGGAAAAGATTTGCTAAACAACCACTGCTGACAAAATACAAGGGCATTTGTGGGGATGCTCAAATTGCCAAAATCAATCAATTGTATGTACTATTTTATTTCGGCGCCTTTTGGAAACCGGGTGCTTTCGAAAGATTTGCTTGTTCCTATGATTTAGTGAATTGGACAGAATGGAAAGGTGCCGATTTGGTAGCACCTTCCGAGCCATATGATGAACAATATGCTCATAAACCCTGGGTCATTAAATGGAAGGGAATAGTATATCATTTTTATACAGCAGTTGGTAAAACGGGCAGGGTAATAGCCTTGGCTACCTCTAAAGATTTAAAAAAATAGTCTATTCTTCCATTCGGTAACAGCAAAAAGTAGTGTAAGATTTTTTGTTTTTCTGAACAATACCCAATTTTATGGTAGGATACTTTTAATGCTGTATTTTTCATTATTATTATAATCAGCGCCTTAATTTATTATTTGAAAAGATATTTCATTCATTTATAAATCATAGTTCTATGAATAGCAAGTTGCTTATTTTATTTATTGGAGCCTTGGTTTTTTGCTCTCTAATAGTCAATGCACAACAAAAACCCAACATTTTGATCATCGTTTCTGATGACCATGCTTATCAAGCCATTGGTGCTTATGGAAGTAAGCTAATGCCTACGCCCAATATTGACCGAATTGCCAAGGAGGGGGTATTGTTTAAAAAAGCATATGTTACCAATTCAATTTGTGGACCAAGTAGGGCAGTGATATTGACAGGGAAATACAGTCACAAAAATGGTTTTTATGACAATGGAAATCTGCAATTTGATGGTAGTCAAAATACATTTATAAAAGAATTGAGATTGGGGGGGTACCAAACAGCCTGGATAGGAAAATGGCATTTAGGCTCTGCTCCCAAAGGATTTGATTATTGGCAAGTGCTTCCCGGCCAAGGTCATTATTACAATCCTGATTTTTTAATGATGGATGGATCTAGAAAAAGGGTAGAAGGATATGTTTCCAATTTGATTGAAGATTTTTCTGAGCACTGGTTGGATACCAGGGATACTTCTAAACCATTTTGTCTGGTCATTGGCCATAAAGCTACTCACCGGTCCTGGTTTCCTGATACTACTGATATGGGAAAATTCGAATCAGTCAATTTTCCTTTTCCTCATAATTTTTATGATCCATACAATACAAGGGCTGCCGCTAAAGCACAGGACATGACCATTGATAAAACGATGGTGATTGGGTTTGACTTAAAAATGCTTGGCAAAAATAGAAGTACTGATGAAACAGTTAAAAGAATGAATGCAGCTCAGCGTGAAAAATTTGATGCCTATTATAATCCAATCGAAGCCAATTTTAATGCAAAAAAATTGTCTGGTAAAGCACTGGTGGAATGGAAATATCAACGATACATGAAAGATTACCTGAGTACGGCAGCTTCGCTGGATAGAAATATAGGTAGGGCATTGAATTATTTAGATCAACATCATTTGACAAAAAATACATTGGTAATATATCTTTCTGATCAAGGTTTTTATCTGGGTGAACATGGCTGGTTCGACAAGCGATTTATGTATGAAGAATCTTTCAGAACCCCTATGCTTATGCGTTATCCTGGAGTAATTAAACCAGGCACTCAATCTAATGATTTTGTAATGAATCTGGATATTGCATCAACTGTATTGGATGCAGCTGGAATAAAATCTCCCAAGGATATGCAAGGTGAGTCTATACTTCCACTGCTAAGACATAAGGAAATGAAAGGACGAAAGGCAATGTATTATCATTATTACGAAAATGGAACACATTCTGTATCACCGCATTTTGGTATTAAAACCAGTCGCTATAAGCTCATTCGCTTTTATGAAAAAATAGAGGGTTGGGAATTATTTGATTTGCAAAATGACCCTAATGAGTTGAATAATATTTTTGGAAAAAAGGGATTTGAAAAAATTACAGCAGAACTTACCGATCAATTAAAAGACTTAATAAAAAAATATGAAGATGTGGATGCTGGAATTATTTTATCTAAGGGTACTAACTAGCTTTAACTCATTATTAGTGTTTTTTTATCAATGTCAAAACTATTAATTAATTCAAACAGAAGGAAAATGAAATTATTTTTTAAACAAGGGGTTGGATACTTTGCAGCAATTATTCTGACTAGCTTTGGTTGTCAAACCGATACAAAAAATACTGCCAATAAAAAATACCAAGATTCTATCCTATCCTGCCATGCTAATATCCCTACTCGTTTTGGAAATGTAAAAAATGATTCTACTGAAAACCTACTGTCTTCAGCTAGCTTAAAAGATCATACCGGGATGGTATTCATCAAAGGAGGAGATTTTATGATGGGGGCAGCAGATAAAGAAGGAAGAAAAGATGAATATCCTTTTCATGCTGTACAGGTAAAGGGGTTTTGGATTGATATAACGGAGGTGACCAACCGACAATTTAAACAATTTGTTACTGCTACCGGATACCTTACAACGGCTGAAAAATCCATCGATTGGAATGAAATGAAAAAGCAGTTACCAGCAGATACTCCCAAACCTCCTGATGACCAATTGTTGCCCGCCTCGTTGGTATTTAAAAAGAATAAGCAGGCTACTAATTTAAATGATTATTCTCAATGGTGGGTTTGGATGTCAGGAGCCAATTGGAAACATCCACATGGCGCCGGCTCAGACATCAAAGGAAAAGAGGATTATCCCGTGGTACAGGTAAGTTGGGATGATGCGATGGCTTATTGCAAATGGGCTGGAAAGCGGCTTTCTACAGAAGCTGAATGGGAATATGCAGCTCGAGGAGGATTCGTCAATAAAAAATATCCTTGGGGGGATGAAGATCCGGAGTCCCTTCAACCAAAAGCGAATACCTGGCAAGGTAAATTTCCGGCTGTAAATACCAATTGGGATCATTTTGAAAATTTGGCTCCGGTAAAATCATTTCAACCCAATCCATATGGATTATTTGATATGGCAGGGAATGTATGGGAATGGTGCAGCGACTGGTA
>JBIIVV010000046.1:0-17651 GCA_044339235.1 Ferruginibacter sp. | reverse complement strand
TGCGAAGCCATTCACCCAATGCTCATCGGGAAGGGTTTGCAAAAGGGAAAAATCAAATAGTAAAAATTCAGGTTGCTTGATGAGTCCTACCAAATTTTTATATACGCCCACATCTACCCCATTCTTTCCGCCAATTGAAGCGTCTACCATTGCCAAAATGGTAGTGGGTACAAATCCGAATTTGAGCCCCCGCATATAAACACTCGCAGCATAGCCGGTAATGTCAGTTACAACACCTCCCCCCACCCCTACGATAAAGGTTTTACGGTCGGCCTCTAAAGCGATTAGCTGCTCGAAAATATAATCAACGGCTGCTTGCTGCTTGAACTGTTCACCTGGTTGGATAACGATTGTTTTCCAACCGGCAAATTTGGATGATTGAGCCGCAAATACATTTTCATCCGTAATAAGTATAGTATTATCCCTTGAAACAATCTGCTCCAAATAAGCAAAATCCGCATCAAAATAATAACCTACTTTCTTGTCAGAAAAAAGATGTTCCACTTTATTAATTACCACTTATACAATTATAAAAGTTCAAAAAAAAAATCTGCAAAGGGTAAGACTAAAGCAATTAGTCCCACCCAATTATCCTAAGTATTCATCACTTTATTCTGGTGATTGATACTTTCCAAATGAACCGCATCAAAATACTTGGTAATAAACTCTTCACTTAGGCCCAATGCCTCTCCTTTTTTAAATGCCTTCTGTAAAATATCATTCCAGCGATTGGCTTGTAAAATAGTGATATTGTTGGAGCGTTTGTATTCGCCGATCTTATCTGCAATTTTCATTCTTTGTCCTATCAATAACAGCAATTCATCATCCACATGATTAATTTGTTCTCTTAGGGTAGCCAATGCCGTTATAAATTCTTGCTTATCTGTATTTTCAGAACGCCAGATCAATGCATCCAGCATTTCAGCCAGGCGTTCGGGTGTAATTTGCTGTTTGGCATCACTCCAAGCATTATCAGGATCAATATGACTTTCAATCATTACACCATCAAAATCAAGATCGATGCTTTTTTGTGATACCGATTGCAAGTTGGTTCTGTTACCGCAAATATGAGAAGGGTCACAAATTAAAATCATTTCAGGAAACCTACGTTTCATTTCAATGGGCAAATGCCACATAGGAGCATTTCTATACTCGGTATTGCCATAATTCGAAAATCCACGGTGAATCATGCCTACTTGTTTAATACCCGCTTTCTGGATACGCTCGATTGCGCCCGTCCACAATTCAAGATCCGGATTAATAGGATTCTTAATTAATACTGGAATGTCCACTCCGCGAAGAGAATCTGCCACTTCCTGCACACTAAAGGGATTAACCGTAGTTCTTGCACCAATCCAAAGCATATCTACTTCAAAATGCAATGAATCTTCCACATGTTTTGCGGTGGCTACTTCAACAGTGGTAGGTAAGCCGGTGATTTTTTTTGCTTGGGCTAACCAAGACAATCCTTTCGCCCCAATACCTTCAAACAAACCTGGCTTGGTCCTTGGCTTCCAGATACCTGCACGTAAAATATCTACTTTACCTGTTTTAGCAAGGCGGGTGGCTGTTTCAATTACTTGTTCTTCGGTTTCGGCACTACAAGGACCGCTAATTATTAAGGGGCGCTTGTTCCATTTTTCTTGTATTAACTCTTTCATTGTGTTGGTGTTTTGTGTTTGCATTGTAAAATTAGATTTTATGATACTACTTATGTTTGCTTGTTAAGAAAATTTTCAGCTGAACTATATTTTTAAAACAACTTGTAACTAAATGAAAGCTGCCTTCATTTGATTTTCGATTATTTTAATATTCGTTTGATCTTATTTGCATTTTCCATCAATTCGGTTAAGTAGGTTAAATTTTCTTCTTCAAGACTTGATTTAAATTTACTTAACTGCGCAATATGTTCATTTAATACATCCAATACATTTTCCCTGTTTTGCATAAAAATAGGCGCCCACATAGATGGATTACTTTTTGCTAATCGAACGGTACTTTCAAAACCACCACCAGCCAATTCAAATATGGTATTTTCCTCTTTTTCTTTTTCCAACACCGTATTTGCCAAGGCAAAGGAAGTGATATGGGAAATATGGCTGATATAAGCTGCATGCACATCATGGCTACTGGCATCCATATAAATGATATGCATTCCCAAAGCCCTGTATATATTTTCTACTGTTTCAACTGCAGTAGCATTACTTTTTTCTCGTTCGCAAATTACGCAAGCCCTTCCTTCAAAAGCCCCTCTCACAGCCGCTTCTGGGCCACTGTATTCTGTTCCCCACATTGGATGAGTGGCTACAAACCTTTCCCGCATAGGATGATCAGCCAAAGCCGAGCATAGTTGAAACTTGGTGGACCCTGCATCCACCACAATTTGCTTGTCGGTGATTAGATCCATTATTTTCGCCATCACCCCAATCGTTGCATCAACCGGAATGGCCACATAAATAAAATCACTTTGAGCCACTGCTTCTTCTAAGGGCAACGCCTCATCAATAATGCCCAACGCTTTGGCTTTAAGTAAACTTGCTTCGGTTCTACTAACCCCTATTACCTTTTTAGCAAACCCCTTTTCTTTCATCGCAAGGGCAAATGAACCGCTGATAAGCCCTACGCCCACGATAGTAATTACAGCCCCTTCCAAGCCTATCTTGGAAGCTGGTACGGATGAAATGAATGTTTCACCAATGGCCTTTGCTAATTTTATCGATTCTGAATCCTGCATCTATAAAAGCTTTTACATTTATTTTTTTAAATAGCCGATTTAATTCTTTGGATTGCCTCCTCAATTTTTTCTTCTGTACTACACAAGCTTACCCGCACATAATGATTACCCGCAGTCCCAAAAATACCTCCCGGCGTAATAAAAACATTTGACTGGTTCAATACTTGATCGCTCAGTTCATACCCATCCTTGTATAACTTCGGGATTGAAGCCCAAACAAACATCCCAGCCTGTTGATCATCAAATTCGCAGTTCAATAATTGCAAGAGTTGAAAAACCTTTTCGCGCCTTTTTCTATAAATCAAATTGACTTTATCATGCCAATCCTCACCCAATTCAAGCGCCTTGGCAGCAGCAAGCTGAACGGGTAAAAACATCCCACTGTCCATATTGCTTTTAAATCGCAACACCTCATTGATCCTTGCCTCATTGCCTACCAACATCCCAATGCGCCACCCAGCCATATTATGCGATTTACTCAATGAATTCAATTCAATCGACACCTCTTTTGCTCCTGCAATACTGAGCAAACTCATTGGATGATCATTCAGTATAAAGCTATAAGGATTATCATGTACCAATAAAATAGCGTGTTTTTTTGCAAAGGCGATCAATTGCTCAAACATTTCCTTGGTTGGCAATTGGCCAGTAGGCATTTGTGGATAATTCACAAACATCAGCTTAGCCTTTTTTAAATCATTTTTTTCTAATGCTTCAAAATCAGGGAACCAATTATTTTCCTTTAACAGCGTGTATTCAACTACGTTACCTCCTGCAATTTTTGCTGCACTGCGATAGGTTGGATAGCCAGGGTTAGGAATCAACACCATATCGCCTTCATTAATATAGGTCATACAAATATGCATGATGCCTTCCTTGCTGCCTATTAAGGGAAGTATTTCAGTATCCGCATCTAATTGAACCCCGTACCATTTATCATACCATTTGGAAATGGCTTGCCTTAATATAGGGCTACCCTTATAATTTTGGTAAGCATGCTGGTTGGGTTTTAGAGACTGCTCATGCAATGTTTCAATCACCGAAGGATGAGGCGGTAAATCGGGACTACCAATACCTAAATTGATCACTTGTTTTCCAGCCTTATTGAGCATATCAATTTCCCTCAATTTTTGAGAAAAATAATACTCTCCAATTCCTTCTAAACGATCCGCTGTTAAGGATTCAACCGTACCATCAGCAAGTGGAGTCTGCTTTGTATCCGATAAACTATTGCCTCCTTTTTCGATTTTCATTGATTCTTGTTTTTACTATCCAATTGATTATTAAACGGGCTTCTCTTCAAGTTTTGATCGGCTCGTTTGGTATACTTAGTTGCCTTTTTTATACACTCCGTAAATTTTTAAACCTTCCGTTATTTTTTCAACCGCTTTGATCATGCTATCAAATTGAATTTTGCTATCAAATTCCAAATCGGCATGAAAAGAATATTTCCAATCACTGCCCGGAATGGGGAATGATTGCAACTTGCTTAAATTGATACCAGCTTCAGCAATCACTGTCAATACTTTCGCCAGACTTCCCTTAGAATGATCCGTGTGGAAATTGATAGAAGCCTTATCAGCACCCAATATATCAACTGGTTGATCTAGATTTTGTAATATTAAAAATCTGGTATAATTATTTTTAAGGGTGTGAATATTTGGCGCAATCATATCCAATTGATAAATATCAGCGGCCAATTTGCTCGCTATTGCAGCAATATGTTTGCTTCTGTGCTGGTGAATATGTTTGGCACTTAACGCTGTATCTTCCGTTTCAACTAATTTCCAATTGAACTTATCCAAAAATCCAAAACATTGTTGGATTGCCATGGGGTGCGAATGAACCTCCCGAATGTCTTCGAGTTGTACACCAGGATTTACAAGCAGATTTTGACGTATTTGAAGATACACTTCCCCAACAATGGTAAGGCTGCTTTTTTGTAATAAATTATAATTGGGCAAAATACTCCCCGCAATTGAATTTTCTATTGCCATCACCCCGCCATCACTTTCTTTAGGATTTTCTGCAATTTTAATTACTTCCCGAAAGGTAGCACAACAAATAACCGCCGCTTTTTTTCCATAAAATTTCCTGGCAGCCTCCTGATGAAAACTTCCCTCAAAGCCCTGAATGGAAACTTTATGAATTTTTTCAGAACTGGAATCCCCTCTTTGAACAATTGGATTTTTCACATTGGTTTTATTGCCTGAAAGGTTTTTCATTGTATTACAAACACTTTTTTATAAAATTCATTTTGATTGAGTGATAAAAAAAAATCCCGACTATTTAGCCGGGATTCTTTTTTATGTTAATCTGTTATTGTCAGTTTCAGTTTTTAACAAAAGGCTCCCGTACCATTTCTAAAATAGTAGCTAAAATAAAATCGGGCGAAATTTGTTTGAATTGTCATAATAGAATTCAAAATTAGGGTATAAAATTATATTCGCCAACAATTTTTTAATAAACCAACAAATAGTTTGAAAAAATATTAGATAAAAGCAGCTTTTAGGCATTTTTCGATATTCAAAAAGCTCTTTAAATAAAAAGCCCCTATAAATAGGGGCTTTTTATAAAATCGTAACTGAAATTAGACGAAGTCCAATTTCAAACTTTTTTAATTACTTAGCTTTAACAGCAGTAGTGTCAGCAACTACAGCAGTAGTGTCAGCTACAACAGCAACAGCAGTATCAACTGGAGCAGCAATAGCAGCAGTATCACCTTCAACTTTTTTCTCTTCACCACCAGCACAAGATGCGAAAGATGCAGCAACAACTGCGAATACTAATAATTTTTTCATTTTTTTTGGTTTAATTGGTTATATATATGATGTTTAATACAAAAATGGCAAAAAGGTAACCCTTCTTTACAAAAAAATATTTTTTTTGCTTGTTTTGGGTTACTATTACAGACATTTACGTATTAATAACAGACTAGTGACTACATTAGAACAAGAACAAATATTACTGAAGGGGCTTGCCGGAAACGATAAAAATTCAATTGAATCAATTTATCGTGAAAATTTTGGCACCATTCAAACTTTTGTTTTGAACAACAATGGATCCGTTGATGATGCAAGAGATATTTTTCAGGAGGCAATGATAGTGCTCTATGAAAAGGCAGGAATGGACTCTTTTAGCTTGAATTGTCAAATTAAAACGTACCTCTATTCAATCTGCCGTCGCTTATGGTTAAAAAGGCTGCAACAACTGGGTAAATTTAGTATCCAGGTAGAAAACCTAGAAGATATCACTCCTGTGGAAACAGACGTGGAGGAACATGAAAAGAGAAATGATGATTTTATTTTAATGGAGCAAGCCATGTCAAAAATAGGTGAGCCTTGTAAAAGTTTATTAGATGGCTATTACATGCAAAAAAAGAATATGCAGGAATTAGCCATCGAATTTGGATATACCAATGCAGATAATGCCAAAACACAGAAGTACAAGTGTCTGGTAAGACTAAAAAAAATATTTTTTGCCCAATATAAAAATGCTTAACAATGGATGATATTTTATTACTAGAGGAGGTGGAAAGCTACTTAAGAGGAGAAATGACGCCCGAAGAGAAAAACTTATTTGAAAGACGCCGAAAAAATGATGCTGAGCTGGATCAATTAGTGGTAGAGCATACTTATTTTTTACAAGGCATTGAAACTTTTGGATCCATCAAGGCCTTCAAACACAATCTAACGGAAGTGGAAGTCCAATTAATATCAGAAGGACTAATTGGCTTAACCCCACTAAACGGCAAAGCAAAAATTATTTTTCTCTGGAAAAAATACAAACGCAATATCGCAGTTGCCGCATCCATCGCAGGCTTTATTTCCATCTTAGCCTCAGGGATACTAGTTACCTATACTAGGAAATTTGGCAATGAAAATTACCGCGTTTTGGTAGACCAACTCAATAAAACCAATCGGGAAGTAAATAAATTAAAATCCAAAGATGCAATTGAAAATACTGGTATTGAAAAGCCGGAAGTCGATTTCAGAGCTACCGGTTTTTTAATTGATGGAAAAGGATATTTGATTACCAATGCACACGTGATCAGCAGGATGAAAAATATCTATATTGAAAACAGCAAAGGCGATTTTTATAAAGCGGTTGCACTCTACACTGACAAAGAAGTTGATCTGGCAATTTTAAAAATAACAGATACCGCTTTTAAGGCAGTGGGCAATTTGCCTTTCAGTATTAAAAAAGGAAATTCAGAACTGGGTGAGCAATTTTTCACCCTTGGATTTCCAAGAAATGAAATCGTATATGGGGAAGGGTATTTAAGTGCTGAATCTGGAAGTGATGGTGATTCTTCGGCTTACCAATTAAATGTCTCTGCCAACCCAGGCAATAGTGGGGGACCAGTCATTAATGGTAAAGGTGAAATCATCGGGATTATCACTGCCAAAGATGCAAAAGCGGACGGCGTTGTATATGCAGCAAAATCAAGAAATATACTTACCCTGCTAGACAAACTAAAGAAAATGGATGATCAATACCAGGTCATTAAAACACCCAATAAGACAGATTTGAAAAAACTAGACAGGGTACACCAAGTTAAGAAGATGGAAGAATATGTTTTTATGGTTGTCGGAAACTAAGCTCTATTAAAAAGATAAAAAAAAAGCGTTCCGAAATCGGAACGCTTTTTTTAAGCCCAAAGAGAAATTGGATATTCTCCATCCGCTACCAATTTTTCTACACTTGCTTTTACAATCGGTGCATCTTCTTTATAGGTTACGCCAAACCATTGGGCTGAGGTAGGTATCACCTGAATCGTACCTCCTTGATTTTGAACAAAATCGTCTCCCAATAACGGTATAAAAAATTCTGCCTTGATATCTGAAAAATGATCCCTAACAAAAGTATGGAATAAATTTTCTGTCGCAGCAAACATCGTAGGAGGAAAACACCAGAAGTTCATAGATACACTTGAATCAAAAGGAACTTCTACTTGAACACCATTTTCTTCATACACAATTTTACCACCCTCTTTGTATATTTTAGTACGTTCCTTGATACTCACTAGTTTACTATTGGCATCTACCTTACATACTCCCCTACTTACCGTACCGTGATCACTTAGGGTTTTGGCAAGTTCGTACCCAATAATGGCATAGGTCTTTTCATTACATTGATGTTGTAAGAACGCTGCAGCTTTTTCAAATGAGTCCTTACCATAAAAATCATCCGCATTAATTACAGCAAATGGCTCTTTAATCACCTCCTTGGCACATAACAGCGCATGGGCTGTTCCCCAAGGTTTAGTTCTATCGGCAGGTATTTGAACATCGGGTAAAAATGCATCCTTTTCTTGATAAACATATTCGATGGCAATTTTGCCTTTTAATTTAGGCTCAAAAATTGCCTTAAAATCGTCTGCAAAGTCTTTTCGAATGATAAATACTACTTTTCCAAAACCTGCGCGAATGGCATCATAAATGGAATAATCCATGATGGTTTCTCCCGAAGGACCAAAGGATTGAATTTGTTTCATACTTCCATAACGGCTGGCCATTCCAGCAGCCAATATTAACAGCGTTGGTTGCATATTTTAATGTAAATTGTTGGTTATGTTGCAATTTTGCAAATGCAAAAATAATCTAATAGCCTAATATATCATAGAAATGCTTTTCCCCACTTCAAAAATTACTATTCAAAAACTTTCAGATGATTTGTTTGACCAAAAGAAGCTAACTGTCTCCGTTTTGAGGTTAGACCAGCTTCATGAAATAGTTTCTGGCAACAAGCTTTTTAAACTACATTACCTTTTACAAATTGCACTGCAGCAATCACAGGAAGGGATTGTTACTTTCGGCGGCCCTTACTCCAATCATCTGGTAGCAACCGCATTTGCTTGCAAAGAAATTGGATTAAAAAGCATCGGTATCGTTCGAGGCGAGCAACCGGCAGTACTTTCTCATACCCTTCAGGCCTGTTTAGCGCATGGAATGATATTGAAATTTATTTCTCGACAGCAATATGACAAGAAGGAACAACCTCAATATGTAGAATCGATCAATTTGGCTTATCCAAAATTCCTTGCCATTCCAGAAGGAGGATACCACCCGCTGGGGGCTGAAGGGGCATCTTTAATAATGAATTGGATTCCCAATGACACCACCCATATTTGTTGTGCCGTTGGTACTGCGACTACGCTGGCGGGCATTTTAAAGGGACTAAAAAAAGAGCAGCAACTAATTGGCTTCCCTGTCATCAAAAACATGAGGGACATAGAACTAAGATTAGCATCCTTATTGCCTATCCCTTATAATAACCAGCAGTTGAAAATCATGGATGATTACCATTTTGGAGGGTATGCAAAAAAAAATCAGGAATTAATCAACGCTATGAATACACTGTATGAAAAGTACCAATTACCAACCGATTTTGTTTATACTGGCAAAATGATGTTTGGTGTAATAGACTGTATTTCAAAAGATTTATTTCAAAAAGGAAGCAATATCCTGTGCATTCACACCGGCGGATTACAGGGCAATTTATCCTTACCGCCAGGCAGTTTGAAATTTTAACTACCTAATTTTTGTCCTTACCTTTGAGGCAATAATTTTTTTAGCAAAATTTCGTTTATTGGTTATGCTTAAATCCATTTGTATACTTGTCATATTTTGTACCATCCTTTCAGGCAATATTTTCGCCCAGGATACACTCCCCAAAATTTCTGTAATTAACATAAGTGGCAAGATAGTCGTTAGCTGGAAAAAAGCCTACGGTAAAACAATTAGCAATATCAATATTCAACGCTCTACCGATAGCATAAAAAAATTTGTAACCATTGGAACGGTTTTAAATCCAATGAATGATGAAAATGGATACGTTGATAATAAATTACCTTCCGGAAAAGTTTTCTATCGGGTATTTATTGCATTTGAAGGAGGTGATTATTTGTTTAGCCGATCCTATGTTCCTAAAATGGATACTGCTAAAATAATCAACAAAGAAATAATGGAATTTGAAAATGAAATACTTAAAAAGCAGCGAGCTGAATATAAAAATGAAATAACGCCTGATAAAAAAATTATACTTTCCGAAAAAAAAGAAGCAATAATACCGCCTCCCCCTCCAGTATATGTTCCAAGCAAATTTGTGTTTGTAGGAAAAGACAATAACGTAATCATTGCTTTACCGGATGCCGAAACAAAAAAAATGTCGATCAAGTTTTTTGACGAAAACAATACTCCACTTTTTGAATTATCCAAAATAAATGACCCCTATCTGATAATGGAAAAAGTCAATTTTCTTCACACTGGATGGTTCCATTTCAACTTATATGAAAATGATATCTTGATAGAAAAATCAAAGTTTTTAATTCAAAAAGAAGGGAAAGGCCTTTCTAATGGAAAAGACCAGCGCAGTAAATAATTGAATGAAATTACTTATTGAATCAGGGTAACATTAAATACCTTTTCAAAATTTCGCTGCAATTTCTCCTTTACTTCAACCATATCAACAGCGCGATTTACTTCATTTGCAATCGAAGTGACTTTTTTATTTTCTATTCCGCAGGGAATGATGTTTTTAAAATAATTCAGGTCCGTATTTACATTAAGGGCAAACCCGTGCATGGTAATCCATCTACTGCAGCGAACACCCATCGCACAAATTTTTCTTTCTTTTCCTGCTTCTCCTGCTTCTATCCAAACACCCGTTTCTCCTTTAATTCTACCTCCAATAATATCATATTCAGCTAAAGTAAGTATAATCACTTCCTCGAGATCCCGTAAATACCTCCCAATATCGGTGTAAAATTTTTCGAGATCAATAATAGGATAGCCTACAATTTGATGTGGCCCATGAAAGGTAATATCTCCCCCCCGATTGGTTTTATAAAACTGAATTCCTTGTTGATCCATTTCAGCCTCACTGATTAAAACATTTTCTATATGACCACTTTTACCCAATGTATAAACAGGGGGATGCTCGCAAAGTAAAAAATAATGAGTGGTAGATAATGGAATGGAAGATTCGGCCAATGGATCCGACTGGTCGGGTTCGATACCCAAATTTGACAATTCGCTATTCTGAATCAACGCTTTAGCAACAGCAGACTTAAGCCGAACATTTTCTCGAAGTAATGCTTCCTGGTAATCCCAGGCAGTTTTATAATCGATCAAACCCAAATCTTTATAGGTTACTAACTGCTTATCCAATGTAATTGATTTAATTTGCAAAGATAAATGAAAAGCGGACAGACATTTAAGGTAAGAAACTTTGTTGATGTAGGCTTAATCACAAGTATAATCAAGAAAAACAGTAAAATCAACCCGCTGAATAGATAATAACACTGAACACCACGATATTAAACAACAAAAATGACCAACGAAATAATCCCCATCGAAGAAGAATTGCAGGATACAGAAGAACTCTATGAGCGATTAATTATTGAAATACCCAAGGGCCAGGAACCACTTCGTATCGATAAATTCTTAATGAGTCGAATTGAGGGTGCCACCCGAAACAAAATACAGCAGGGTATTGACAATGAGCTAGTGTTGGTAAATGATAAGCCAGTAAAAACGAATTACAAGGTAAGACCCTATGATAAAATTGTGGTTTTTAGCAACCGGAATCCTGAGTCTAATGAAATTGTACCAGAAAATATTCCACTCAACATCGCTTATGAAGATGAAGATGTTTTATTAATCAATAAACCAGCAGGGCTGGTAGTCCACCCAGGCAGTGGTAACCATAGTGGCACTTTGATTAATGGGGTTGCCTGGTACCTAAAGCAACAAAACCCTCATCTAGAAGAAAGCGGTTTGGCGCGCTTTGGAATGGTACACAGAATTGATAAAAATACCACCGGATTGTTGGTGCTAGCCAAAAATCCAAAATCCATGACCGACCTTGCCAAACAATTTTTCAATCATACCGTACATCGCAGGTATATCGCATTGGTTTGGGGCGACTTTGAAGAAAACGAAGGCACCATTACCGGACATGTAGGAAGGCACCAACGATTTCGGAAATTATTTACCACCTATCCGGAGGGAGATCATGGTAAAGAAGCCATTACCCATTACAAAGTGCTAGAAAGATTTAATTATGTAACACTGGTGGAATGTCGACTGGAGACAGGACGTACCCACCAAATCCGTGTCCACATGCAATACATCGGTCATCCATTATTTAACGATGATTTTTATGGAGGAGATAAAATTGTTAAGGGAACCGTATTTACAAAGTACAAACAATTTGTAGATAATTGTTTTTCACTGTGTAAGCGCCAAGCCCTTCATGCTAAAGAGCTAGGCTTTATTCACCCTACTACCAAACAGCCCATTCTTTTTGAAAGTGACATGCCGGAAGATATGTTAGCTGCCATTGATAAATGGAGGAAATACAGTGCAGACAAAAATGATATTGGCTAATCCAGCTTTCGCAAAAAAAAAGTATTACCCTATGATTTCAAACTCATTTTCCCGTTTCAGACTAATCGCATTGATGGAAGGCTGCTCATTTTTATTATTTGCCCTTACAATGCCGATAAAATATATACTGCAATTTCCCACCCCAAACTATATCATTGGTATGTTGCACGGAATACTATTCATAGTATACCTGCTATTATTATTACAAGTTGCTACCCAACAAAAATGGAGTTTAAAAAAAATAGCCCTGGCATTTATTGCGGCATTAATACCTTTCGGAACAATTTATGCAAGTAAAAAATTATACCCAAGACAAAACAATTAAGTATTCGCCTTTTCCCTCAATTGTTGATTAGCAGTAGCAATCCTTTCAAAGTTGTTTTCATAGTCTTTATCCAAGGTATTCATCACCCTGTCCCAGAATGTAAAATACAATCCGTAGTTGCCTTTAAAAAACTGATGATGCATATTGTGATTCACAGAAGTATTCATCCAGCGACCCAGCCAATGCTTATTCAATCCCTTTGGGTAAATCTCAAATCCCAAATGACCATACACATTATATAAAGTCATGAAAATTAGAAACACAAAAATGTGTATTAAATGAATGGGGAAAGTAAAAACAAAAACATATATAATTCCTGATTCAATCAACGCTTCGAATGGATTAAATGCATAGGCGGCCCAGGGAGAAGGATTAACACTTTTGTGATGTACCAGATGAAAAAATTTAAATAGACGGGGATGATGCATCATTCGGTGGGTGAAATAGAAATAGGTATCATGTACAACTAGCATTAAAGGGAAAACCAGTACAAAATACATCATGCCATACGCATTGATATCACTGTATATCTTACTGTGTGGCTTCACTAAGGGATGCCTCAAAACAAATGGCACCATTGAAAAAATAAGGAAGGTGATAAAGGAATAAGCAATCTCCCTTCTATAATCTTTATTTGCTGGAAACCGCTGCTGTATTTTTTGAAATACCAGTTTATTTTTAAGGATAACATAAAAAACCAGAAAGGCACCACCGGCAAATAAAACATACCTGGCAATACTTAGTGCTAAAATGTACAAAGCCTGGTTCCAAGGATCTAAGAGTAGTAGCATTGACAAAACAATTAATAGTTATACTTTATTATTTAGAAGAAAAATAAATTTCCGTCGCCCCGTATCCATACGCTGCATGGTACTGGTTTACAAAAGATTTCACTTCCTTTTTTAACCTCAATATATCATGTATCTCATCCCTTAATTTCCCTACCCCCACTCCATGAATAACAGTAAATTCCAATTGTTGATGTGCAACTGCCAAATCATAGAATTTCTCAAATTCTTTGATTTGAATGGTCAGTATTTCAAAATTACTAAGCTGTTTCCAATTATCGGTCAACTTTTCAATATGCAGGTCTACCACTGATCTTGCTGGAGGCAAATTTTCCTTCACTTTACTTAGGTCATAGATCCTAAATCCTGCATTACCCAAACTAGACAGATCTACCTTTTCCTCATCTACTTTATCTGGATAGATTTCAAATAACGGATAGGAAAACATCGGCTCATTTTTAAGTTGAATTTCTTCAATACGTTTAAAAATTTGCTTTGCCTTTAATTTCAATGAAGTCTCAAAATAAGGTGCCTTCTTTTTGTCAGGATCCACCAAACTGAATTCTACATCAAAACGTGGATTATCACTTAGGTCCTCAAAATTCACATTGTGTAAATAAAAATCACTCACCGGAAGAAGGGTGTTTTTCAACTCAAAATTATTTTCTCCAGCAAAAAATAAACGATAGGTAAAAAGATAAGCAGTATCCGTTTGGTTAATCAGGTAAATCTTAAATTTTTCCACTACATCATCATCAAAAACATCTTTGTCAAATATGGGCATTAATGCAAGAAACACTCCATTGTCCACCTTTATTTTCAGTGTTCCTTTTTCCTGTTTTACATTATCTATAAATATTTTTTTCTTTTCAACAATCCGCTTTTCTGAAAACATCTTGAAATAAGGAAAATCTATCTGATCCATATAGGCTGGAAAACGAACCCCTTTTACCTCTATCATCACCATCTTTTCATTCATAATCTCCACTACCTTTCCTTCTTCATTGGTAAGTAAAACGATTATTTTATCCCCCTCCTGGTACTTCATAAATTGCGCAATTTTTGATTGAATATTATTGGTACAAAGTTAACCTAGTTTAGCATGTAATAATGAAGCTTCCTATTGTGATTTTTAAAATAGGAGGATATTCACTATGAAAAATTTAGATTAAGTACCCTAAACTGACAACTTGCTTTTTTTATACCCATACAATAGGTAAATTACCAATCCAATGGCGAGCCAGCCAAGAAACCAAGCCCAGTTGCTTTTAGTCATACCAGTAAGCAGATACAAGCAGGTAATTAATCCCATCAATGGAATCAAGGAGTATTTTTTAAAGTAGGAAAGTATTGACAGCAGCACTGCAATGATCCAAAAAACAATCAAGGATATATTGGGAGTGGCTACATCCATATAACTAAGTTTACCACTAACATAGTCGGCATTCGCAGTGAAATCAAAATTGAGCATTTCCGAAAAATAATTACTTGATAGAGCTTTCGCCAATAACATTGCCGAAAATACAATCAACGGAAAAATGAACTGTCCATTGATATAGGGCAAATGAAATTTTCCTGGCTGTTTTTCTTTTCTAGGAATCAACAGCACTCCCCCGCAAACCAACACAAATGCAAATAGCGTAGCAATACTTGTGAAATCTAGCACAAAGGTTTTGTCGGTAAACAATATTGGAACGCCTACCACCAACCCTGTGATGACAGTAGCAAAGGAAGGTGTCTTATATTTTGCATGTATTTTTTGAAAAACTGGAGGCATCAAACCATCTCTGCTCATACTCATCCATATTCGCGGTTGCCCCATTTGGAATACCAACATCACGCTCGTCATTGCTACCACAGCGGTTATTGCAACAAAAAACTGCATCCAGGCAACATCTAAGTTTTGTTTTTCAAAAATAAAAGCCAGCGGATCACCCACTCCTTCAAAATTTTTGTAATTGACTGCGCCTGACAAAACTAGACTAAGCAATATATAAACGATGGTACAAATGCCTAAGGAAAGCATCATTCCTCTGGGAAGATCTCGCTGTGGATTTTTACTTTCCTCTGCCAATACACTTACTGCATCAAAACCAATATAGGCAAAAAATACACCACTTACGGCAGCCATTACCCCGCTAAAGCCATTAGGCATAAATGATTTTACCCCTTGTTCATTTGCAGGCATCCAGTTAGGCGTTAGTCCTTTCGAAAAAACAAGGTACCCGCCCACTATAATTACCAAACCCACCACAATCATTTTCAGTATCACCATTAAATTGCTAAAATTTCGGCTTTCCTTGATACCGCGATAAACCAATAAAGTGATGAGTAGATTAATGACCAATGCTGGCAAATCGAATATTATTTTTAATCCTCCAATCATCGGAGCATTTTCCCAGGCATCGCGAATCTCAGCACTGGAACTACCAGCGGCCAAAGCATCTTTAACTTCCATATAACTGGTACATAGATACTGAGGAATATGAACATTTAATTTTTGAAGAAAAGAAGTAAAATAGTCACTCCAACTATATGCAACATAAATATTGCCAATAGAATATTCCATGATCAAGGCCCAACCAATGATCCAGGCAAACAATTCACCAAAGGAAGCGTAGGCATAGGTATAGGCACTCCCGGCAACGGGTATTCGACTAGCGAACTCCGAATAACAGAAGGCGGTAAAAGCACAGGCGATAGCAGTAATCACAAATAGAATAACAACTCCAGGTCCTCCGTGAAAAACAGCTCCGCCGAGACTACTGAAACTACCCGCCCCTAAAATGGCTGCAATACCAAAAAAAGTAAGGTCCTTCATAGTAAGCACTCGCTTTAAGCCAACCCCACCATGCGAACCATCACTACCTTCAGCTAAAATACTTTCAATCTTTTTTGTTCTAAATAAAGATTTTGACATTCGGATACTAGTTATTATAAAAGAAAATGATAATAAAACTAAATGATGGCAATTTTTATCTGAACTAACTTTCCCTTTGGATTAAATATTCAGCAAGTTCCATCAAAGGCTTTTTACGGTTTAACAACACCGCGGTATCGTCCAAATGCTGAAGGGCAATCTGTACATATTTTTCTTTCAGCTGCAGTGCCCATTCATCTACTTTGCAATCTTTGAAAATAGTCAATACTTTATTTATTTTTTCGGCAGGATTGATTTTGGAGATTTGCATCAAATTCGCCAACTCAACCTTTTGTTGGTCTGAAGCCACTTCCATGGCATGAATCATCAAAAATGTTTTCTTGTTGGCAATGATATCTCCCCCCACCTGTTTACCAAATTTATCGGGATCTCCAAAAGCATCTAGAAAATCATCTTGCACTTGAAAAGCAATACCCAGATTTTTTCCAAACTCATATAAATGTTGCTGATTACCTTGACCTGATCCACCCAATATTGCTCCCAACTGCAAACTTGCGGCTAACAAAACAGAGGTTTTTAGGGTAATCATATGTACATATTGGTCCAAACTAACTGATGCTCTTTTTTCAAAATCCATGTCCAGCTGCTGGCCCTCACAAACTGCTTTGGCAGTTTCATTAAAGACTTGCATGATTTTTTGCGAATAGTCTCTTTTTATTTTATTCAGATATTCGTAAGACTGAACCAGCATCACATCCCCGGCCAGTAAGGCGGTTGATTCGCCATATTTTGTATGCACCGTTTCCATCCCCCTGCGTAAGGGTGCCTTGTCCATGATATCATCATGAATCAAACTGAAATTGTGAAATAATTCAATGGCAGTGGCCACTTCATATGCGTCGGGATTTATTTCGTCGAAAAGCTCATTTCCCATTAAAACACAAACTGGTCTAATCCGTTTACCCCCTAATTGTAAAATGTATTGTGCAGGATCGTAAAGCGTTGGCGTATGGACAGGAAAATGCCGAACGGAGAATTTTTGTTCAAATATTTTTGATAATTCTATAAAAGAGTACATAAAGTAAACAGCTATAGTGCAGGTTATTCGTATTGTTGAAATACTAATACCCTGCGTTGAATAATTATTTTTTTCTTTTGGTTGCGCCTTTTGATTTTGTAATATCCAGCACTGGCTTTCCATCCTCCTGCACCCAATGGTAATCCAATTGGCGTTTTTCTAAATTAGCAGCCACCACTTTAATCTTTACCGCATCTCCCATCCTGAATTTTTTTCCAGTACGCATTCCTACCAATGCATAATCAGCATCATCGTGTTTAAATTCATCAAATTCACTCAAGTCTCTCACGGTTACCATGCCCTCACATTTATGCAAAACTGTTTCAACAAAAAATCCAAAACTAGCTACCCCACTAATGATACCGTCAAATTCTTCTCCAAGGTAGTTTTGCATAAACTCCACTTGTTTGTATTTGTTACCTGCTCTTTCTGCTTCCATTGCCTTACGCTCCT
>JBIIVV010000229.1:0-5252 GCA_044339235.1 Ferruginibacter sp. | reverse complement strand
GTTTTGTTTGGAAAATTTGCAGTGTTGTAAAATTTAGTTGTATTGATCTAGAAATTTTACAGCTTACTCATTCAGTTTATATTTTGTAAGCCCATTATCTCACCAACTTCAATTCATTGATGATATTGCTGGCGCCGCCTAATTTATCTATGCACCACAATACATACCGAACATCTACACAGATAGTACGGTTGAGATCTTTGTCAAATGCAATTTTATGACTGAGGGCTTCGTAATTTCCATCAAATGCAAGACCAATCAAATTACCACTGCCATCTATTACTGGGCTTCCGCTATTGCCACCGGTAATATCATTGGTGGTAATAAAGTTTACTACCAAATCATTTTTAGCTTTATCAATATACTGGCCAAAATCTTTTTTCTTCATTAATTCAATTTGCTTGGATGGCAGGTCAAACTCATAATCTCCTGCCTTGTATTTTTCGAGTATCCCTCTGCCGGTAGTTACATAATCATATTGCACCGCATCTCTTGGACTATAGCTTTTTACATTTCCGTAACTTACCCGCATACTGAAATTGGCATCGGGATACATTTTCTTGGCAGCTGTCGGATTCATTTCCATGATTCCTTTTAAATAACTTTTTCCCAATTCTGCATTCTTGTTCATAAAGGCGGAGTAAAGAGAAGCGAATTTGGTATTGTAATTTTTCAAAAATTCAGCGCCATAGGCAAAAGCGGGATCAGCCTGTAACAAAGTAGCATCTGGGTGAGCAACGAAATTGGCCCATTTTGATTCATCCAAAATCATAGTTTTTGCAAATACATTGTTGGCCCATTTTGTAAAAGTGGTTGCATCTTTTAAATCGCCATAAGCCGCTTTCATCCCTTCGTAAAATCCTATAGGATGTTGATTTTTATTGATGTCATTGAAAAACATTTCTGCAGTGGCGGCCATTATCTTTTCATCACTTACCAAGTCTTCCCCAGCCAAAAATATTTTTCTGGAAGCTGTTGCGGCATCCACGGCTTTCTTTATTTCTACAGATGAAACACCCGGCTTCACCATACTAGCCTCCAGTGCAACCAGCGAAGCGGCAAATGCAGCTAGCGGTGATCCCAAAATACCTTCAGATAAATAGGTCCGCATTTTACTATACGGTGTCCAGGCAGTATAATTTTTTGAGTATTCGTCCATTAAATTTTCATAAGCAGATTTTCCTTTTGCCCATTTCAAAAACTCAACCTCGTATTGTTGCTTCTGTTCATACGAGCCAAATTTCTTGAGCTGCTTTGTTTCGCCATCAAAAAATTTCCAGTAATTGGCAATTCCTGCATAGCTGCTCGCCAGTTTTAATTTTACTTCCGGATCCTTGATCATTTGCGCATGCATTATTTTTAACCTAACATCCCGCAAATCAACCAGCGAAGGGTTTTCAATATCTACTTTTAACTTAATGCCGTAACTCGTCTCGTAGCGATTGGTGCCACCCGGGTATCCATAAATCATGGCGAAGTCGCCATTTTTTGGCCCTTTAATGCTAACGGGTAAATAATGTTTTGGCTGCAATGGGGTATTGTCCTTGCTATAATCTGCCGGTTTGCCATCTTTGGTAGCATACACTCTAAAAATGGAAAAATCGCCGGTATGCCTTGGCCATTCCCAGTTGTCGGTATCTCCGCCAAATTTTCCAACGCTTTCTGGAGGCGCGCCCACTAATCGTATATCCCTATACGTTTTATATACATACATAATAAATTGATTCCCCTTAAACATTGGGTAAATTCTTGCGGAAAGCCCATTGTCTTTATCCGCCAATTTATCTGTAATTAGTTTATACACTTCTGCAGTTTTATTCATCCTGTCTGTCCATGATAAACCTTTGAATGCCTCTTCCACTTCCTTTGTTACATCCACAATACGATCTAAAAACTGTACGGTCAATGTGCTCTTGATTTCCTGTTCTTTGCTATAGGCATAAAAACCATCTTTTAGGTAATTGTGATCAATCGTACTAGCGCCGGCAATAGCAGCATAGCCGCAGTGGTGATTGGTAAATATCAATCCCTGGTTGCTCACGATTTCGCCCGTACATCCCCCGCCAAAAATCAGAATCGCATCTTTCAATGAAGATTTATTAATGGAATACAATTGCTCTTTGGTTAACTTCAATCCCTTCTTCACCATCTCTGCATACACTTGTTCGCCTAGTAACATGGGTAGCCACATCCCTTCATCTGCGCTTGCCTTTAAAAGGGAGCAAATCATTACAATTGAAACAATTAACTTCTTCATATTTAATTTTTTAGATGGCAAAATTACATCAAATAGCCGACACCTTTTATGATGCAAATCCTAATTTTTAAGATGCTTGCAAATAAGCTGTTAAAACAGTAAGTTTTCTGAAAAATAGAGATATCCAGGGATTTCAGAATTTATTGGCCGTAAACGCGTTGTAAAGAGTAAATTTGCTGTACAACTTCAAACCACTGCATGCCAATTTTTGAATTGAAACTTCCCAAAAGTATCGCAAGGGCATTAAATCTGCCTGTAAGTGATCCTAGGCGGCAGCAAATAAAAGTGCTCAAAAAATTATTGCGCAAAGCAAGGTTTACTCAATTTGGACAACTCTATAAATTTGATGAGATATTAATGAGTCGGCACCCCGGCAAAAAATTTCAGCAGCTGGTACCTACCTACGATTATAGTAAAATATATTCTCAATGGTGGCATAAGGCCAAGGAGGGTATTCCAGATGTATGCTGGCCGGGAGTAATTCAGTACTTTGCCCTCAGCAGTGGCACTAGTGAAGCATCCAGCAAATTTATTCCCATCACAAAAGACCTTATCCGCAGTAATACAATTACCAGTATCAAACAGATGATTAGTCTGGCCAAGTATGAAGATGTGCCTCGTAGTGCGATGGGTAAGGGCTGGTTATTACTGGGCGGAAGTACCCAGTTACAAAAAGGGCCTACCTATTTTGCAGGTGACCTGAGTGGAATTCAACAAAAAAATATCCCCTTTTGGTTTCAGGGATTAGGATTATATAAACCAGGAAAAAAGATAGCTAAACAAAAAGACTGGGCAAAAAAACTGGAAGAGATTGTTGACAATGCCCCCAATTGGGATATCGGTTTCATTTTAGGTGTGCCTGCTTGGTTGCAGCTGTGCATGGAAAAAATCATTGATCGATACAAGCTAAATACGATTCACGATATCTGGCCCAACCTTGCCTTTTATGTGCATGGCGGTGTAGCAATGGAGCCTTATAAAAAAGGGTTTGAAAAATTGATGGGCAAGCCAATCACCTATATTGAAACCTACTTGGCAAGTGAAGGTTTTCTTGCGTATCAAAATAGACAAGGGGCAGTAGGGATGCACCTTGCATTGAACAATAATATTTTCTTCGAATTCGTTCCTTTTGACGAAATCAATTTTGATCTGGAAGGAAATATGTTGGACAATCCCGAATCATTGATGCTTCACGAGATTGAGGAAAATAAGGATTATTCTATTTTAATCAGTACCAATGCGGGGGCCTGGCGCTATGCCATCGGTGATACTGTTCGACTGATAAACAAAGAAGAAAACGAAATTATTATTACCGGTCGTACCAAACATTTTTTGAGTTTGGTAGGTGAGCATTTGAGTGTTGACAATATGAACAAGGCCATAGAAATGGTAAGTGAAGAACTGAATATTTCCATTCCTGAATTTACCGTAGCCGGCGTACCACATGGGCAGTTTTTTGCTCACCACTGGTATGTGGCTACCAATGATGCGGTGAACAATGAAACCCTACGTATTCGAATAGACGAAAAACTAAAGGAACTCAATGATGATTATGAGGTGGAAAGAAAACATGCGCTAAAGGATGTAATCGTGACGGTATTATCGGAAGAAATTTTCATGAACTTTATGCAATCGAAGGGCAAGATTGGGGGCCAGCATAAATTTCCAAGGGTGTTGAAAGGCAAGATGCTGGATGACTGGAAAGCGTTTTTATCTGCTGGTTCTTCAAAAGGGTAATTTCATCGAATATATTTTAGTGTCCGGACATTGCACAATATCCAAGTTCAAATTAATGAGGGGGTATGTTAGGCGATAGGTTGAAAATTAAGGAGCTGATTCGTATCTTTGAATTAAACAATCGAAAGAATAGTCAATGCCTGAAATAAGTAGATTTTTTGGAATTATTATTAGAATGTATTTTGGAGATCATAACCCACCCCATTTTCATGCAATTTATCAAGAAGATTCTGCTGAATATGATATAAATGCTTTAATAATTATTCGAGGAAGTTTGCCTTCTCGAGCCCATGCAATGGTATTAGAATGGGCTTCCTTACACAGGGAGGAATTACTAGAGGATTGGAAACTTGCAATTGAGAAAAAAGAGATTAAGAAGATTGAACCCTTAAAATAAAGTAATCATGAACAAAATAATTGAAATAAAATTGCTAGGTGATTATTTGTTATTACTAAAATTTAATGATGGGGAGTCCAAAATAATTGACTTTAAACCCCTAATTGGTGAAGGGATTAGCTCCCAACTATTGGATAAAGAGTACTTCAAACAAGTTGCCCTTGACAATGGTGGTGGAATTGAATGGCCCAATGGTATGGATTTTTGTCCAAATTTTCTGAAAGAATATGTTTCTGCTAATGGAATTATAAATGAATCTCACATCGCCTAACATTCGTTTTAAGTTATAAGGCGCTAACCCAAATCCAATCATCGGCAAATCGCTACTCAACTTCCGTTGTAGTCGGAAGAAATTCTAAACATCTTTTTTTTAACTTCAACTTTTTCTAGCGGTTGTGGTCGGACCATCCTTGAATTCCCCTACAACTTACATCGACGAAAGGAAGGTTTTTAAGATCCCGGTGACTCACCGGAGGACTTTACAGGTCTAATACAATTCGTAAGTTCGCCTTAAGGTTTTGGATTTGTTCTTTATTGAGTTTTCCAAGTTTTTTAATCAATCTTTTGTTGTCAATTGCCCTGACTTGATCTATCAGAATGTCACTTAATTTTTCGAGCTGTCCCCTTTTTAAATGAACCCTTAAAATCGCTATCTCCTCCTTCACATTCGTTGTTATTGGGCAAATCAATGTCGATAAATGCACCTCATTTAAAAGGTCTGTTTGAACAATAACTACAGGTCGTTTTTTATCTGGTTCTGTCCCTACACTTGGGTTGAGGTCTGCTAACCAAATGTCGAATTGTTTAATATTCATCCATTAATTTTTCAAATTCTCGTAAAACTTCCATTGAGTCTTTGTT
>JBIIVV010000228.1:0-5256 GCA_044339235.1 Ferruginibacter sp. | reverse complement strand
TGGTTTTCCTGCCTTTATCACTTGCAATGCCTGATCAAGATGGGGTCTTCCATCGTTGGTTTCTAACAAAATATAATCCACTTTATCAAGCAGGGCTTGAATCGAATTTACAATTTCAACCCCCATTTTTTTAACTTCTTCTGTATATCCCGGTATGCGCTTTACAGATGATTCAATGTCGGCACTACCTAGGGGATAAGCAGCCACAATTTTAAATCCATTGAATTTTTCTGAAGGATTATTTCCGTTCAATGATTTTGTAAAAGCAATACTATGTGAAGTATCCAACCCGATAATCCCTATTCTACCTGAAAGAGTAGATTTTGTTTTATCCGATGCTGCCAATTCAGTATTTGAAAATGCAATCGCACCTACAGTCATGGATGCATCGCGAATGAAACGCCTGCGGTTGAATAAGTTTTTCATATAGCAATTTTAGAAGCTTCAATGGAAAAAGGTAATAATGACCACCCTAAGATTAGCATCCTTAAGACTCAATAGAATACCTGCTTTGATTTGTTAAATGTAAGGTTTTTAATTATTGTCGTCGACTTTTTTATTCCCCTTTCTGCTAACGATTTACACGACAGAAAAGCATTTGTGTATATTAGCAAACCCTTAATCAAATGAGAAATCGCTAAAAAATAGTCATTCTATTGACTCAGATTATTATTTAAAAAGAATAAACAGTTTACTACCTTAAGTCTACGCTGGCTTAACCGACATTTAAACTTTAATTAAAGCAAAGCTTATTGAATTGCGGTACCTTTGATTGTCGATACGGATATCATTCAATTATAACTTACAATGGGTAATCAACAGGCAGAACTAATAGTCAAGATGAATTTGGCAATGTGGGATGCGCAGAATAAAAAATTTGCTGAACTAATAGAAAAATTAACAGACGAACAGCTGATGAATGAAACTGCACCTAGCAGAAATACAGGTGTTTACCTATTAGGACATATTATTGCTGTAAGTGATGATATGATTAGACTTTTTGATTTAGGAGATCGTATTGTTCCTGAATATCTAGCTATTTTTGTTAAAAGTCCCGATAAATCCAATAAGGCATTTCCCTCCATCGTTGATTTGAAATCTGCATACCAAACTGTTACCATTTTATTAAACAATCGTTTTAGCCAATTTAGTTTGGAGGATTGGCTTTCAAAGCATACAGCTGTATCAGATGAAGACTTTGCAAAAGATCCAATGAGAAATAAGTTAAATGTGCTGATTAGTAGAACGATCCACCTCGCCAATCATTTAGGTCAAATGGCTTATTTGAATAAATAACCTATTATTTTATATTTATAACCACAAAAAAAAACAAAATGGAAAAGCCAACTATTGCAGGAAAATCACCCATACCCGTTCAATTAGAAGCCGGAAAAACGTATGCATGGTGTGCATGCGGAAAATCAGCGAAACAACCATTTTGTGATGGCGCACATAAAGGTTCTGCATTTGTTCCCAAAATTTTTGTAGCAGAAGAAACTAAAACAGCTTATTTATGTAATTGCAAGCAAACTGCTAATCCAGGATTTTGCGATGGTGCGCATAAGAGTTTATAGATTTTTTTAAATTGATATTTAATGGAAATTGGAATTGATAGCTTTGCTAGTGCTCCCAATCATTCGGGAATAAGCAATGCTCAAGCTTTGGGCGAATTACTAGAAAGAATTGTGCGGGCAGATGAAGTGGGTTTAGATGTTTTCGGAATTGGAGAACACTATCGCAAAGAATTTTTGGATTCTGCTCCTGCGGTTATTCTAGGAGCAGCTGCTTCCCGCACAAAACGTATCATCCTAACCAGTGCAGTTACTGTGTTAAGTGCTGCAGATCCGGTGAGGGTATTTCAAAGCTTTGCTACTTTAGATTTAATTTCAAATGGACGGGCTGAAATCGTTGCAGGAAGAGGTTCTTTCACCGAATCGTATCCTCTTTTTGGATTAAACTTAAACGATTACGATGCACTTTTTATTGAGAAGCTGGATCTTTTATTAAAAATAAGAGACAATGAATTAGTTAATTGGTCAGGTCAATTTCGGCCTGCATTAAACAATCAAACTATTTATCCTCGGCCTTTGCAAAACAAGTTACCGATATGGCTTGGAGTGGGAGGTACCCCAGCGTCTTTTGCAAGAGCTGGTACTTTGGGATTGCCGCTAATGGTGGCAATTATTGGAGGTGAAACGCATCGATTCAGACCCTTAATTGATTTATACAGAAATGCAGGTGAGCAAGCAGGACATTCACCCGAACAATTAAAAGTAGGACTTCACTCACTGGGCTATGTGGCAAACACAAGAGAAGAAGCCATTAATGATTATTATCCTGGATATGCAGAAATGTTTACCCGCATAGGAAAAGAAAGAGGGTTTTCGCCTGTAACCAAAGCAGGGTTTGACAATCAAAATGGCGAATTGGGAGCTTTACTTGTTGACAGCCCAGAAGCCGTCGCTTCAAAAATACTTCGTCACAGTGAGGCTTTAGGAGGAATTGCTCGCTTCACTTTTCAAATGGACGCTGGACTTTCTCATCAACAATTATTGAAATCAATAGAGTTGATTGGTACAAAAGTAGCTCCATTAGTAAATCAATAGTTGATATAAAATTTTTGAATGCTCATCTAAAAAAACAGGTTCTGAGGTTTATTGGTAAGTGCAGTAGCATTTAAAAGCGAGAGCAAACTAACGCCATTAATGACTGAGTCAAATTGTTTCCTACTCTAGAACCGAATTCATTTTTTTTTGAAGTAAACTGCTAAACATAAGAGTAGCAATAATATTATAAATTAAATTATAATATCATATAACCCTTTGATTAGGTCGGCGGCAAATAACTGATATATCACTTTATGTACATATGTCATTCAAATTGAACTCCCTTTGTAATACAGCGCAGTTCAAAACTCGTGATTGCCTATATTATCCCTATATTTGAAACTCAAATTTCCTATGGGCTATACATCTATTTGGAATATTGTAAGAGAGAATGAATGCTGAAAAATGAAACCATCAAAAATCAGCCACCAATAGATAAACATCTCTTAAAATTATAATTAAGAGCTATTAAAACAGCTGATAAACTAGCTTATTGTCTCACTTTTTATAATAAAGTAGCAGTCGATAAGTTTATAATAATTGATTTATGCATAAGTTTAGAATCATTTTATTGGTAGCGTTTCTGGGTTATTTTAATTTGGTTATAGCTCAATTACCTTTTTTTACTCAATTTTCGGAAAACCAGCTGAATATCAATCCAGCTTTGGCGGGAAATTATGATGGGGATACGAAGTTTAATTCGCTTTACAAATATCAGTCTTACAATAAAATCCTAACTACCAACTTCTTAAATGCGGAAGCACAATTTAAACCCTTTAAAGATTACATTTCTCCCGAAGATGTCTTTGCTGTTGGCATAGATATGTATTCGACCAAATCTTTAGCTGTTTATTCACAGAATTCTTTCTCAGGTACATTTTCTTATTCAAAAGGCCTTAATAGTGAAAGTTCTGAGGCGCTTGCAATAGGCTTCCAACTTCGCTATAATAGTAAAAGGGTTGATTATACAAAACTCTTATTTCCGAATCAATTTTCTATCACTGGCTTTACGAATCAATTGTCCAATAATGAACCCATTAGTGTTTTAAACTCCAATTATGTCGATATTAATGCAGGAATATTATATACCAACTTCAATGACGAAGAATCTTTTGAAGCGGGACTAGGTTTGTATAATTTAAATCAGGTTAGTACTGAACAAAAAAATTTACAATTACGATATGGAAGGACTTATATGGCACATATCGGGTATTCGCGGTATTTAAGTTCGTCGAACCAATTATTTTTTGGTGGCTTATATAGTTATCTTAATACTGGGAATTCGCTTTCCTTAATAGCCGGTTATTCCCTTTCACCCGAATTTACCAATTCCGTAGGAATAGACTTTGGACTAGTTTATCAGGCCAATAATTGTTTTTCTCCCTACTTAAAATTGAACTCCAATACTTTCCAATTCGTTTTTTCCTATGATATACCCATGCAACCAAATATTTCTTATTTGCAAAATTCAACATCATTGGAATTGGGTATTCAATGTTCATTATCAAAAATATCTGATAATATTGCCATGGCGAGAAAGCATGTCAGTTGTTTTAAATAAATAGGTATCACAATTATTAATTCCTAAAGAATGAAAGGTGTGCAAGTTGATTTTACGATACAAAATGGTTTAGAATGTGGTTTAAAAATCAGCTTTTAATTTTTTGATATGAAAATTTGGTTCTTAGCGATTTTAATAATTTTAATTGGATCATTAAAAATTGATGCGCAGAGTTGTGCTTCAATAACAAATATTTCTTCAAGTACTAGTATCTGTGTAGGATCAAATACTACATTCAATGTGGTAGCCAGTTCTCCGGACAATTCAACTTTGAGTTATTCTTGGTATAAAAATGGCGTAGTAATTTTAAATGCCATTTCTTCAAGTTACCCAATAACAAATGCTCAATTAGCTGATGCATCTAGTTATTATGTTAAGGTGAGTAATGCATGTGGCACACCTACTTCTTCAGCCATTATTAATTTATCTGTAGGGGCTGTCCCTAGTATTACTAGCATTGACAATGCAGCTGAATCACTTTGTGTAGGGTCTAGTTTTTCAACAGCTGTAATTGCAAACGCTAATAGTATTCCAATTGATTACCAATGGTATTTAGCTGGAGTTCCAATTGTAGCGCAAATTTCAAGTGCTCTCAATATTGCGAGTCTGCAATCATCCAATGCAGGATTATATTCGGTTTCACTATCAAATTCATGCGGTGCTGCATCATTTACGGCAAATCAACTAACCGTAACTTCTGCACCATCCATTACAGTACAGCCTTTAGGAGGAACACAATGTGTAGGAACTAGTTTTTCTCTAACGCCTACGGTTATTGGCGCTCAAAGCTATCAGTGGAAAAAAGACAATATAAATTATTCCACCAGTTCTACTATTCCGACATTTTCTGTTCTAAGTACTGATGCAGGTAATTATTCATTAATAGCAACCAATGGATGTGGTAATGTGACGAGTGCCAGTGCAGTATTGATCACAAATAATAAGCCAACCATTTCTAGTTTTGGCTCTAGCAGTTCTGTTTGTAAAGGCACCAATACCTCATTGACGGCTACTGTGAGTGGTAATGGAGATAATGCCTTGTCTTATACTTGGTCAAAAGGTATTTCTGGGTTGGGAACCAGTTCCAGT
>JBIIVV010000045.1:0-17790 GCA_044339235.1 Ferruginibacter sp. | reverse complement strand
GTCCATTGTTCATGAAACAAGTGATTTTTTCAACATCTTTTATGATGCCCGCTTCTGTCCATGCTTTGAATTGAAAATAATTTTCTTCAGAATGTCCTTGATTCCCCATCTGTGTAGCCACCTTGTATTTTTTCTGCGCCTTCATCATCAGCGCAATTTCATGAAAACTATGGGCCATTGGTTTTTCCACGTACACATGTTTACCCTGTGACATTGCCAACATCGCAACAGGGAAATGCGAAAAATCTGGGATACCAACTGAAATGGCATCAAACTCGTTGCCCATTTTATCAAACATTTCGCGGAAATCCTGAAAGCGCCGAGCATTCGGGAATTTCTGCATATTTTCAAGGGTTTGAGGAGCACCCATATCCACATCACAAATGGCAACAATATTTGCTAATCCGGTTTTATACAAAGCGTTGAGTACATCCCCACCTCTATTGCCGATTCCGCAGCAAGCCACATTCACCTTATCGCTGGGTGCAACGTGTCCAAAAGATTTGCCCAACACATAGGAGGGAATAATTGCACAACCTGCCACCGCGGCCAAAGTAGCTGAACTGGCTTTGATAAATTCTTTTCTTTTCATATAAAAGTGATTTAATAATTATTTTAAAATTAGCACAATCTTTTATAGCATCATTGATTCGTCGAATTTGTTTTTATTAAGACGTATAAAAAGTCAACGACTTGTAAATACCATACACAATTACTTTCTTTCGCCTTATCAATTTTGATTTTTAAGCATTTTTACAAAAAGTAGATTATTTTATTAATTGATGAGCAAATTGGATGTAATTATTCCAGTCATATAATAGAATATCATGTTTCCCATTTCTAATATGGTGGGATACCTGGCCAACAATTGGATCCTCTACCTTTGGAAAGACGTTGGTTTCAATACCTTTTAATCCATAGAGTTTATATACATCGGTTGCGTAAAAAGCAGATAAGTATTCACTCTTAGGATCTGCCCAAAGATCTTCAGACGCACTGGCCACATAGAGTGGACGAGGTGCAATCATGGCAAGAAGCATATGCTGGTCAAAAGGCAAGGCTGATTCATTGTTACTATATTTTTTAAAATTACCACATGCCCACATTGGAAAATTAGCATTCAATTTCGTAATGGTTTCTCCCTCTTTGCCTCTTGAAATAGCTGCACCACCACTACCCGAACAATTGGAAATAACACCGGCAAATCGATGGTCTAAAGCCCCAGCCCAAAGCGCAGCTTTACCCAATCGGGAGTGCCCGATCACAATCACCTTTTTTGCATCCAAATTTTTATCGGTTGCTAAATAATCTAACCCACGTGATAAACCCCAAGCCCATGCTGCAAGTGCTCCCCATTCATCATCGGCAGGTTTCAATTGATTTTGCTTGTACAATAATGGATAAACGCCGATAGAAAAATCATTTCTATCAGGAGCAATATCCCAATAATACATCGTAGCCACTCCACATCCTGACTGGATAATAGTTTCAATTGGCCATCTGGCAGATTCCGCACTTCGCGCCTTCGATGGGCCATTCCAGGCTTTAGCAATATGGACGGATGTATCGCTGATAGTACTATGATTTCCATTAAAATTATATCCAAGAAAGGTGACAAAAGATTTTTTGCCTTTTGGTAAATATATCAACATTTCAACAGTAAGCTCTTTTCCATTGCCAACGAATGTTAACCGAACCTGTTTTCGAATAGCCTTTCCATTGAGCGCTTGGTTATCCATTTCAAGGATTTTTACCGATGCAATTTTTAACTTGCCTGGCACTTTTCCATACATCTGTAACTCAAACATATCTTTGATTTCAGGTCGACGTATCTTCTCCCATTGTTCTTTGGTAGAAATGGACTTGCCATTTTGCGATACCAGCAAAGGCGGCAATTGACTGAGGTCATTTTGAGCAAATGAATGCTGCATCAAAAACAGAAAAAAGCCTACAAATAGTTTGAAGTAATTGTTTTTTCTCATGTGATTGTAAATTAATTTATGGTGAAATTTCGTGTTAGTATATTTATCGTACAGGTTGAATAGAATACAAACTTACCCCGTGATAAGGAATCATTGTGTTGAAAACTCCTTTGACTACAGATACATTTTTTTGTCTCCAAACATCCCTTATTTTCCAGTTGCCTTTTAATCCAAGTTTTGATAATTCAATGGTATAACTTTTTGGTTTTTCTGTACCCCATCGAAAATAGGAAGCTGGATTTTTGCCAAAATTATCGGTATTAAAAAATCCAACTGCGTAGGATCCATCTTCCATTTTTTTTAACCAGGTTTGTATTCCACCTTCATCCGAAATCAATCTTGCAGATGATCCTAATGGATCTTGATTAATTGCTATGACTTCATCGTTGGTCAAAAGATTCAAAGTAAATGCATCTAGTTGATCAATTGGACAGCCAATGAGTAGAGGTGAAGATAATAAAGCGAATAAACTAATATGACTGTATTGCTCATTGGGGGTGAGTCGGGTAGGATGCATTTCTGTACCGGTAGTTACATTTCCAAGAATCATCATGTCTGGATCATTCCAATGACCTGGACCACCATATGGCCCCCATTTATCTAGTTTAAAAGTGCAGTGATATAATCCTAGCCAGCTATCTCTGATATCTGGCCCAGTTCGGTACATGTTCGAGATTTTGACCCATTCATCTACGTTGCTAAAAGGGGCTGAATTTGACAAACTGAAAACAATATCTCTACCGGAAGATTTTAATGCGGCAGACATTCGTTGTGCAGAATTCGCTTCTATCCGCCAATCATATTTCAAAAAATCTACGCCCCAATCAGCCAGTTGTAAGGCATCATTGGTTTCAAATCGGTACTTTCCAATATATCGAAATTCTCTTTTATTGTTTTTAATGGAATCTGGAAAATCACTATTTTCAAAATTGGAAGACCCACCCATATAGCCAGCATAACTAGTAATCCAAGGCGATGAATATACACCCAACTTTAAGCCCATTGCATGAATGTCATCGATCATATTTTTGAAATTCGGAAATTTTTCATTGGCTAGCATGGCCTTGAACTTACCTCCTCTATTACCTTGCCATGCATCATCTATGTTAATATAATTCCATCCATGATCTTTGAGCCCTTTGCTAATCAGCGCATTGGCAGAAGCTAACACTTTCTCTCCATCAATCACTTTAGCCCAGGAGTTCCAGCCATTCCATCCCATGGGTGGGGTGAGTGAAATGGTATCGCCAATCTTAATGCGAAGTTCTTCTTTTGCTTCACCGAATTTATTTTTCGCCCTTATCATAATTAAATAATTACCCCGCTGATTCACCCTTCCTGAAATAATTCCAGTTGCTTGATCAAGGGAAAGTCCTGCGGGTAATTGATCAGCAAAAAACTGCATGGGCTTTGCACCGGTTGAAGCAATGGCATATAAAAATGGGTTGCCAGGTGTAGCACCAAAAACTTTTGCTGAATTTATTTTCGGAGTTGGTTGCGATGGGGGAGTCAATATGTATTTTTCGTCCAAATTGGGTGTGGTAAGTGGCACTGCATCACCCTTCATAGCAATTTTTGCATCTGCCCAGTTAGTATACACTTTAGTATACCCTTGGTCCTCAACCATCACCAATAAACCCATCCTTTGAATACCGCTTAGATCAACTTGTACCTTTTTGGGTAAATCACCCCATTTCATTTCGCCACTTTCAAATAATATTTTACCATCCCCCAATACATAAAATTGATGAGAAAGAATTCTATTACCCAAATCGTCCACCCCTACAGTAGCTGAAAATCCGGTTGCATTTCCTTTCAAATAAAAGGACAGCACACTGGTAGACTGCACACCAATTCCATGCTGGTAGGTATTTTTAACCATAGTAATCGGTTCGCCACCAGCATTTTGTTTTGCATTCACTCCTGGAATTCCTTCAGAATATTTTTGAATGACCAGATCATCCAGCCACATTTCTTTGATAGATTGGGTATAGCCTACTGCAATACTTACGCTGAACAATAAAAAGGATACTAATATTTTTTTCATTCTATTTTTAATTTTTAAAAGCACTTGTAAAGGTACTTTTCAGTGAGGTAAATTAGGCATTCTTACCAAGACTGGAAAATCTAGTCGAGAATAATTAAAATCCTTATTTTTAACAAAGCGAAGTATCCATTTACTATGTCTAAAGGATCTTAGTGTAGGATGGTTATTTTACCTGTGATTCTCCTTAGTTTTGAAAAATATAGTCTTACTATTATAATATATTATTTAATTATTGATATGAATAAATGCAAAATTGCTCAATTGGTGATATTATTAATTATCCTCATTGAGATGCCTGCTAAAGCCCAAGTTAATGACGCTAACTATGTTGACATTTGTATCTATGGAGGTACATCTGCTGGCGTAATTGCAGCGTATACTGCCAAAAAATTGGGTAAAACTGTCATCTTAATTGAGCCGGGTGGCCGTTTAGGTGGGGTAACTACTGGAGGATTAGGCCAAACAGATATCGGTAACAAATATGCAGTTAAAGGGCTTTCACTTGATTTTTATAGGCGCATTGGTCAACACTACGGAAAATTTGAACAGTGGACATTTGAACCTCATGTAGCAAAAGAGTTGTTCGAAGCGTATATAAAAGATGCAAATATAAAAGTGATGTATCATCATCGACTAATTTCTGTTAACTCTACAGATGGGGTTATAAAAGCAATTACTATTGAAAATGCAATCAAACCAAGCACCAATTCCAATCGTATTATAAAGGCTAAAATGTTTATCGACTGCAGTTATGAAGGGGATCTTATGGCCAAATCAGGGGTTTCCTATTCTGTTGGCCGAGAATCCAATAGCGATTATAATGAAACCTATAACGGAGTTCAACTAAGGGATAAACATCAATTTCCTGATGGGATAGATCCTTTTAAAATTCCTGGAAAAAAAGAAAGTGGGTTGGTATGGGGTATAAGTAATGGTAGTTTAGCTCCAGCTGGTTCGGGCGACAAAAAAGTGCAGACATACAATATTCGGGTTTGTTTTACCAATAATCCTAGCAACAGGATTGCTATTACCCAACCGGATGATTACAATCCTGATAGATATGAATTATTACTGCGGGTACTCGAGAAGAAGCCTGTAAAAAACATTGGAGGAATGATGGCATTGAGTCTGATGCCGAATAATAAAACCGATATTAATAACAATGGTGCTTTTTCAACAGATATGATTGGAGAAAACTGGGATTATCCAGAAGCAGATTACAATAAAAGAATTGAAATACAAAAGGCGCATGATAATTATGTAAAAGGATTTTTTTATTTTATCGGGCATGATCCTAGAATGCCGATATACCTTCGAAATGAAATGCTTCAGTGGGGGTATCCTAAGGATGAATACATTGAAAATAATAACTGGACACCTCAAATGTATGTACGCGAAACAAGAAGGATGGTGGGTGAATATGTTATGTCACAAGCAAATTGTGAAGGCAAAGAATTGGTAACGGATGGAATAGGGCTAGCAGCCTATACAATGGATTCACATAACTGCCAGCGAATTGTTGTGAATGGGATGGTTAAAAATGAAGGGGATGTTCAGGTAGGTGGATTTGATCCTTATCCAATATCCTACCGATCAATCATACCTCAACAAAAAGAATGTAAAAATTTATTAGTTCCGGTTTGTTTATCGGCTACCCATATTGCCTATGGTTCAATCAGGATGGAGCCAGTATTTATGGTGCTGGCACAATCTTCAGCAGTTGCTGCTAGTCTTTCAATCGACAATAAAAAATCGGTACAAGAAGTTAATGTTGGTCAGTTACAACATATTCTTACCACTAATCCATACGCTAATAATAGTGTACCAGAGATTTTGGTGGACAATGCGGACACAACTAGCATTGTCGTTAATGGGGACTGGGGTTTTGGTAAAAATGGAGGTTATGGCCCTAGTTTTTTAACAGATAGCTCCCTTGCTCAAACTGCTAAATATGTAAAGTTTATACCTCAAATAATGAAAGAGGGCAGCTATCATATTTATACTTATTATCCAAAATTGCAAAATGGGGCTCAACAGACCCAGGTTACTATTTTTGATGGGAAGCAGGCTACTAACAAAATCATTAAACGCTCTGAAGTGCAGGTGATAGGTCAAACAGCAGGCGAATGGGTATCATTGGGGAGTTGCAAATTGCCAAAAGGAAAAAATGCCTACGTTGAGATATCAAATAAAAATGCGGATGGAATTATAGTTGCTGACGCGGTGCTATTTGTTCCGGAGAAATAATTATTGGCTTTTCTAATAATGGAACAGAAGAGAAATATTTAGAACGCTACCCTGGTAATGATTTTGTAGATTTAGTGGGGGGAGATAATTATGGCGATTTTGGCCGTGGTGGACATTGCGATTTAGATGCAGGGGATAAAAATTTAAAAATTGTCAGTGATTTTGTTTCCCAAAAGGGCAAGTTGGCTGCATTTACCGAAACTGGGTTAGAGTCAATACTGGACTCAACTTGCTGAGCAAGTACATTATTGAAAACATTGCTTCGAAGCGATTTAAAGCTATGTTATGTTTTATTTTGGCGAAATGATTCTATCTGAATTAAAGATAGTTAGGATTATTACTTTTCTAACAAATCACTATTTTTTTTCATGAAAATATCCCTCAAACAAGCCCTCCTTCAACTCAAAAATCCTGAGCGAGCAATCCAAACCGCTCGATTCTTTAAAACTGGAAAAGGAGAGTACGGAGAAGGCGACGTTTTTATTGGATTGTCAAATCCGCAAGTGCAAGCATTGGTAAAAGAGCATTGGAAATATACTAATATGGCCAATGTTCAAGAACTTATCAATGATAAAATCCATGAATTACGCTTTGCGGCCTTGTTGGTTTTGGTAGCACAATTCCCGAAATCTTCTCCCATTCAACAACAGGGAATTATCGAATTTTACTTAAAGAATATTCGCCAAATCAATAATTGGGATTTGGTTGATTGTTCTGCGTATAAACTTTTGGGAAAATTTTTATTACACAAAGATCGTCAAATTCTCTACGATTTAGCTGAATCTGGGCATTTATGGTCGGAGCGGGTGGCGGTAGTTTCTTGCTTTGAATTTATTAGAAATGGTCAATTTTCGGATATTTTTAAACTTTCCGAAAAGTTCCTTTCGCATAAGCACGACCTTATGCACAAAGCATGCGGATGGATGTTGCGAGAAGTGGGCAAAAGAGATGAATTGGCACTCGAAGAATTTTTGGATGAGCATCTTCAAAAAATGCCCCGAACCATGCTTAGGTACGCCATCGAACGAATGGAGGAGAAAAAAAGATTGGGATACTTGAGAAAGTGAATAATTATCAATTCATAATTACCAGTTTTGATTCATTTGAATTTCCCTTAACTGTTCGCTATTAATTGAAAATCGTTATTTAAAATCAGCCAATAGCCATTTTTACTTTCTTCATCATATTGTTCCTATGATTGTCAACGGCACGAATACTCAAGAACAATTCAGGAGTCCAACGCATTTTTGTGTGCCATTTCCAGGACAAAAATCAGAAATTTCTTTTAGTAATTTTTACAACAGCCCAACACATTATTTGAAAATGATTTAAAAAAAATGTAGATAAAATAAATTATTTACCTGGGGTTTATAAACTATGGTATCTTTAAGTTGCACAATCAAAATGGAGCTTTCAGTTTGCAAAATGTAGGTTTTTCTAGATTGAGACATATATCATTCGTTCAATTTAAATTTTAATAAATGCCTTGGAATCAAATTATCGATCCCTATAAAAATATTATAATTTCAGCATTGGTTGCTTCGATGCCTGTTATTTTTATCTTCTGGTCATTATTAAAAAAAATGAAAGGGTACATCACTAGTTTACTCGCATTGATCAGTGCAATGTTGATTGCAGTATTTGCTTACCATATGCCTGTCAAGTTAGTTATGTTGAGTACTTTTCACGGAGCATTATATGGGTTGTTCCCTATTTGTTGGATTATTATCTCTGCCGTTTTTTTATTCAATGTAACCGTTCAGAGTGGACAGTTTGAAGTGATCAAAGATTTCATGGCTTCGATAACGCCGGATCGAAGACTACAGGCATTATTGATTGCATTTTCATTTGGGGCCTTTTTGGAAGGTGCTGCCGGTTTTGGGGCGCCTGTAGCGATATCTGGCGCCATGTTAGTGGGCCTTGGATTTAATCCACTGTATGCTGCAGGCTTATGTTTGATTGCCAATACCGCACCTGTAGCTTTTGGGTCTGTAGGTACTCCAATATTGATGGCTTCGCGAATGTCAGATATTCCTGAGTTAGCAATCTCTCAGATGGTAGGTCGAACGCTACCTGTTTTATCTTTACTGCTCCCACTTTATTTGGTGATATTAATGTCTGGATTAAAAAAATCAGTAGAAGTGTTGCCGGCGATTATCGTATCAGGAGTTTCATTTGCTTTTGTACAATGGTTTACTTCTAATTATATGGGCCCAATGCTGCCGGATGTATTAGCTGGCCTCGCTTCCATATTTTGTTTGTTATTTTTATTAAAATATTGGAAACCAAAAACTATTTGGAGATTTAAAGAAGAACCTGCTATTCAACTTGATTCAACATTAAAACATCCTGCTTTACAGATACTAAGGGCATGGTCACCTTTTATCATTATGACCTTATTCATCGTTGCATGGGGACTTCAGCCAGTAAAAGAGGTATTGAATTCAATAGGGTTCGCCAAATTTCAAATTCCCGGATTAGACGGTTCAATTCTGAAACCAGATGGAAGCGCATTAGCCATCAAAGCGTTTGATTTTAATTATCTATCTGCTTCAGGTTCGGCAGTGGTATTGGCTACCTTACTTTCTATTCCTTTGATTGGCATTTCTTTTAAAGAGAGTATGAAAATATTTGGTGCTACCTTAACACAACTAATGTTTCCAATGATAACGATTGCTTCGATTGTAGGATATGCTTTTGTAGCCAATTATTCTGGGATGTCTATTACAATGGCTTTTGCGTTGGCCAGTACCGGTGCATTATTTCCTTTCTTCTCGCCAATATTAGGTTGGTTAGGTGTATTTCTTACTGGATCTGATACATCTGCTAATGCGTTATTTAGCAAAATTCAATCTAGTACCGCTAATACCTTAGGATTTGACCCAGTGGTTGCTGTCGGTGCAAATGCGTCGGGTGGTGTAACTGGCAAAATGATTTCGCCGCAGTCGATAGCAGTAGGAGCGGCTGCAGTAGGGCTTATTGGTAAAGAATCAGATCTATTTCGGTTTACTTTCAAGCATAGCTTTTTCATGCTCTTTATTATTTGTGTGTTGACCTGTTTGCAAGTGTATGTGATGAAATGGATTGTACCAACCTATCAAAAAGTTGTTGTTGTGGGTTCAACCTCTAAGTTAATCGTGCCTAGTAATATTACTCAGGGCTGTTGGTATTTATTGATATTAGCCTTAGCAGTATTATTAATTATATTGCCCTTAACGATCAATAAAAAATCAAGGTAGATTTTTTTCAATTCATACATTCATTCATTATCGGTATATATTTTTTTTAAATATGTAAAAAAAGTTTCTATTATTGGGATTAAATTAATTATTCATAACTTTCGTTATAATTTAAAATTTTCATATAGGTCCTTAAGGGGCTAACTTCTTTTATTTAAACCAATAACTAAAATCGAATAAAAAATGAGTAAAAAACGAAACATTACTAGGCGGGGCTTTATCAAGTCGACGTCTGCGGTTGCGGCGGGCTTTATGATTGTCCCTTCTAACGCAATTGCTGGATTAGGTCACAAGGCTCCCAGCGACAAGTTAAATATTGCAGGAATTGGTATTGGAGGAATGGGTAGAGGCAATTTGGAGCGCATGGCGGGTGAAAATATTGTTGCTTTATGCGACGTAGATTGGGGAGTTGGTAAAAACAATGTTCCTAAAGTTTTTGACACCTATCCAAAGGCGGCAAAGTATCATGATTGGCGTAAGATGTTTGATGAAAAGGCCAAGGATATTGATGCGATTTTGGTTGCTACCTCAGATCATAACCATGCTGGCCCTTCTGCTCATGGAATTACATTAGGTAAACATGTGTATTGTCAAAAACCAATGACCCATTCTGTTTACGAATCCCGTTTGTTGACCAAACTTGCTGCAAAATATAAGGTTGCCACCCAAATGGGTAATCAAGGATCTTCAGCAGAAGGTGTGCGGTTAGCTTCTGAGTGGATTTGGAATGGAGAAATTGGTGAGGTAAAAAGTGTGGAGGCTTACACCAACCGTCCAATATGGCCTCAAGGTTTAAAAGTTCCAACTGAAACAGTTGCAGTTCCAGATACATTGAAGTGGGATCTTTTTATTGGTCCTGCAAAGATGCGTGCTTATAACCCAGCGTATCATCCATGGGTATGGCGTGGCTGGTGGGATTTTGGAACAGGAGCCCTTGGTGACATGGCTTGCCATGTAATGCATCCAATTTTTACCGCATTAAAATTGCAGTATCCAACGCATGTAATCGGAAGTTCAACTCCGTTGATGTCTGATAGTGCTCCAAATGCACAGATTGTTCATCTTACTTATCCAGAACGTAAAAGACCAAAAGGAGTTAAAATCAATCTTCCAGAGGTTAAGGTAACTTGGTATGACGGCGGACTTAAGCCTGAATTTCCAATGAACTGGCCTGCTGATAGAAAACAAGAATCAGGCGTTATTTTTCATGGTTCGAAAGACACATTGATTTGTGGTGAATATGGTACCGATCCAATTCTACTTTCAGGTAGAGTTCCAGAGGTAGAAAAAACACTTCGTCGCATTGAAGTATCTCACGAACAAGATTGGATCAGAGCATGTAAGGAGAGTCCTGAAAGTCGCATTTTGTCTGCATCCGACTTTAGCGTGTCTGGGCCATTTAACGAAATGGTGGTGATGGGTGTTCTTGCCGTTCGTCTTCAATCTTTGAACAAAGTGCTACATTGGGATGGACCTAATATGAACTTTACCAATATCACCGATGCCGATAAATTAAGGATCAGCAGAAATGAATCTATATCGGCAAAAGATTTTGCTGCCGAGCTGATTAGGCATCCCTATCACAATGGGTTTACATTGCCGGATATGCCAGTGTAACTAATACAATACAATCAATGAAAGGGGTTCAGATCGTTTGATCTGGACCCCTTTGCTTTTATGGGCAGCTTGGATTCATTGCTTACGAAAAATTTTGGAGTAAGGAAAGAGTGGTGATGGATATCGCTATAAATGGCTTTGAACATTCAATCCTTATTGGGTTAATTCGATCTGCCTAGTTTTTTATTTAAACAAAAAAGACAGTTAGATTGTTAAAACATTTTCTGATTTTTAAAAAATCCAGTTTTTGTAATCTCATTTATAATGGTCAATCAATCTTCTTATATCATCCAACAAGACGGAGAAGCAGTGTACTATGGAAATATCCTAACCCAAGAACAAAAAGAATATTATTTCAATGAATTATTAAGCGGCATTCAATGGGTTAACGAAGTGGTAATCATGTTTGGTAAAACGATTACCACCAAAAGGAAAGTGGCATTTTATGGCAACGATTTGATGGAGTATACTTATTCCAACAAAACCAAAAATGCCTTTCCTTGGACGCCATTGCTGTTAGATATAAAAAAAACGGTAGAATCTTATACAGGGGAGTCATACAATGCTTGTTTATTAAACCTTTATCATGATGGTAATGAGGGAATGGGCTGGCATGCAGACAATGAGAAAGAAATTATAGCAGATAGCTCCATTGCATCCGTAAGCATTGGTGCCACTAGAAACTTTTTATTTAAGCACAGAGAGAGTGGTGAAAAACTTTCCATATTACTAGAAAATGGTTCCTTATTAGAAATGAAGGCCCCCATTCAAAGGCATTGGCTTCACTCCTTACCCAAAAGCACCAAAGTAAAGGAGGCTAGAATTAACTTAACCTTTAGACAAATGCTGGAATGAAAAATATCAAAAAAGAAAACTTTCCAACTAAAATTTGTCTACACTGTGAACGTCCGTTTAGCTGGAGAAAAAAATGGGAGCGTTGCTGGGAGGAGGTTAAGTTTTGTAGTGAGGCCTGTAAAAGAAAAAAAGGGAAGACTTAAAATATACATGGCTTTTATCGCTTGCTGATTTTGTTCATTGAGATGGCCTTTTGTCTTGAGCATTTGAAGCGGCTTATATCAGCGCTTCTCTTTGCCAGGTGCTTTTTACTCACGCCACTGTTTACTCGCTGCCGCCATAAATTGAAACTGTTTCTTTTCAGTTCACTGCGCATGAGCTTGATTGTATCGGCCTCAGACAAGCCAAATTGAATGTCAATCGCCTCAAAAGGGGTCCTGTCTTCCCAAGCCATTTCTATTACTCTGTCAATATCTATTCTTTCCATTCAACGGGGATTATGATTTCATTGGTCCTGCCTATGAATTCATAGGGGGCATTGTATCCTAGATAGCTGAAGGGGCCATTTGTTTTGATATTTCTTTGTTCCAATATCTTTTCCAATTTTAATCTATTAGCAGTAATTTTTTCATCAGATGCATAGCCCCCAAAACGGATTACTGCAACATACGCTGCCTTGCTTTTTTGAATTTGAATATTTTTATCTTTAGGGGTGGGCAAAGTTTTCATGTCATACTTTTCGGGCATTACAAAACTCATGCTGGAGCCCTTTTCCGATATACTCATTCTTACTGGAGCTGTCATTGAAATGCCTTCATTCTGCTCGTTTTTTCCAAATATAAAACCGGCCAATTTTCTGAATCCATTGCTACCCAATTCTTTGTAATTAGTGGCAGCAGAATAGACGGTGGCAAATGTGGCAGATGGATAATAACGAATTTCCAATTCTTTGTCCTTAAGGACCAATCTATATTTTTGTTTTTCAGTTTTAGGTGCTTTGGCAGCTATAAAAGACTGAAAAATGAAATAGATGCCTATTAATACAAATAGAATAAGTATTATTTTCATTGTTGAAATTTTAGTATTAACAATTGATACAGTTTTTAGTTCAAATCTATAAAAAATTACGCGGCATGTACCTGGTAATTGAGCGTAAATGTAAGCAGTTGATTAGGTTCAACTTTACCAAAACTAAGGGGTAAGAAAAATACTGACAAATTTCATGGATAGATTGCAAATAACCTGCACCAATGACCCCGCTGTATCAAAAAAAACATATTACAGTTAGTTTAATAAGGCCTGCGATGAGTATCGCTCTAAATTAGGTTTATCATTCAATTCTTATTGGTCTAATTCGATTTGTCAACTGCAATATTGCCTATATTTGATAGTACTTAAGTTGATCTTTAATCAAATTGGAATCCGATGAAAAATAAATACTGGATTGGCATTTTATTGCTGCTTTTTAAAGGAGTTGATATGGTGGCTCAACAAGCGGAAGCACCAACGCTTGTAAATATTCGAATCATAGATGCTGCATCAGCAAAAATTACTCCTGCAATGATTTGTTTGATGAACTTAAAAGACAGTTCAATCCATACTCCTTTATTAAAATCCGTTGTCGGATCCTTATCCAAAATTTCAGATTTTTACAAAGGGATTGAATTTAATAACGGAAAAAATTGGACCGGCCCCATTCGTAAAATGAATGGTGTAGGAACTAATAATGACCGAAGCTTTGTATATGGTTCATTGCCCTCCCTTCCTTATTGGAAAGCCCCTGTAATATATCAAGTGTCAGGTGATTTTGATATCGAATTATTGCCAGGCAAGTATCATATTAGTATCGAACATGGAAATGAATATATCCCAGTAGGCGAAGATTTCATTGTCACTGGCAAAGAAGCTAAACTGGCAAAATCGTTTCTGCTTAAACGTTGGATAAATCTTCCTAAACTTGGTTGGTATTCTGGGGATGTTCATGTTCATCATCCAACTACCAAGCCTGCGTTTAAAGATTTCTTGCTTGAATATGCCATTGCGGAGGATGTTCATATGGCGAATGTGCTTGAAATGGGGCACCATTCTGATGCCAATACCGATTTCAAGCAAGAAGGCTTTGACGAAAAATTCAGACTATGCAAAGGTGATATTTGTCTTGCTTCTGGACAAGAGGGGCCACGCAGTGACTTTGGCCATATCATTGGACTCAATATCAATGAATTTATTAGAGCCCCTGATCCTGGGTATAATTATTATGATCTTGTATTTAAGCAACTGCATCAGCAACCAGGGGCATTGGTGGGGTTTGCGCATTTTTCTTGGAATGGTTGTAGTCTACCACGTGGTTTTCCATGGTATGTCACTTCGGGCGAAATTGATTTTGTGGAATTACTCCAATTCTCAAAAATAAATACGCTCGATTATTATGATTATTTGGATCTTGGCTTTAGATTGACTGCTGCTGCTGGAAGTGATATTCCTTGGGGGTCTACGATGGGAGAAGTGCGCACTTTTGTTTATACGGGAAAAAGTTTTTCAGCAAATAAATGGTTTGAGGGATTAAAAGCAGGACATACATTTGTGTCGAATGGCCCAGCCCTTTTATTAAATGCAGATGGGCAGCTTCCGGGCGCTGAAGTGCTTAAGCGAAAAGGTTCATCCGCTACCATTTCTGTGAAAGCGATATCGAATCCTTCCATAGGCGTTATCAGTAAGATTGCGATTTACAACAGTGATGGCCTTGTGGCAGAAAAGATAAACATAGGCAAAAAAGATTCAATCGTCTTGAAGCTTAACCATGTTCTTACACATAGTCAATGGCTTGCAGCAGCAGTTTTTTGCGAAAATAGTGCCGTTGCTCATACCACGCCCATCTATTATATTGTCGATAATCAACCCACCTGGAATTATAAAAGAGCTCCATCCATTATTTTAAAACAAGAAGAGGCAATTAATAAAACAGAGCAAGAAGAAAAAGCCCTGCCAAATCCTGATCAAGGAATCTTACTACGACTGAATAATGCAAGGGAGTTTTATAAAAATTTGCTTGCTCATATTCAAAAACCAGTGGCCGCTGGAAACTGATAGCTGATTTATTTAAGCTGCTTCAGCTGCAGCTCTTTTTTTGCATAACTAGTTCTCAAGATAAATCCTTTGTTGGTTCCACCTATTATAACTACGGAGTCTTTTTTCTCAACTTTTATAATATGATCGAGCCAGTCTTTGGCTTGACCCGTTGGAACAATTCCTTCATCACTCCAACTATTGCCCATATCGTGCGAGATAAATACATGTTGACTTTCGGTATAAGTCGAATAAAGGATGGTGCCATAACCCGCATACACAAAATCGTCGGCTGCTCCCCCTGGCTTGGCTAGTAATTGGAAAGTTTTATCTCTTGTATTGCCCCGATAAATATTTCCAGTTTCGGCACCTTGTAGGTATATATTTCCTCCGAGCGATTCTGGAGCATATAAAGGAGCTTGCTCAAGTTTCGCTAATTCTTTCCAAGTGAGACCGTCGTCTTTACTGCAATAAACGCTTCCTTGCCACCCATTTATGAGTATACAATTCCTCATTAAAGTAAAGCGATACAATCCTTTGGGTGAGCATTGTGGTAGTTTCAAAAAGCTAATTCCCTTATCTGTGCTTCGATATATAGCGCCACCAGTTGAATTCGCATCGCTGACCAATAGGGTACCTTTTTTTGTAACACATATTCCATACGATATGGCATGTCCTTCGGTATTTATGCCCGTGGATAATTTTGTTATTCTTTGCCAGGATTCGCCACTATCAACAGATTTGAAAAATTCTGAACTTTCGTTTAAGGCATAGCAAATTCCATTGCCTCCGGATTGGATACAGGTAATCCCCGAATGCTTTTCAGTCGATTCAAGTGAGCTTAGTTTCTTCCAGCTAAGACCATAATCGGTACTCTTAAAAAATTGAGCAGGTTTGGTGTTTCGAGTTCCCACTAAAATGGTGCCATGGCCTAAATCAGCAATCGCATCGATTCGGCTTTTGGGCATTAGCTCAATGACTTTCCAAGGAATTGTTGTTGCTGTTTGCGTTGTTGATACTGCTAAAAAGACAAGGAAAATGATAATAGTTTTTATTTTCATATAAGTTATTCAATCGGTGGAACTATGCTTCATTAACGTAAAAGTAGTTATTCATTCCAGTATTTACTGGACCATTAATCATTCATAGTTGTAATCATTATAATCGTATGTTTGGTGAAAGGTATTCGAAGATATTTTTACTATCTTTGAAACACTTACTTCTGAACAGTAATTACTAAAAGCTACTTAATTTTTTCCTATGCAAAGATGGATTGTTTTATTTGGATTCCTGTGCTGTTTTACTTTGTCGTATAGTCAGATACAGCCTCAGAAAATTAAGCCGCTTTCCTATTTTCAGCCTCGAATTGACAAAGGGGAAATTGCAGGCGTTGTCACCTTGCTAGCTTCTAAGGATAAGATTATAAGTCTGGAAGCTTCTGGATACTCAAATTTGGAACGAAAAGTACCGATGAAAACAGATGATCTTTTCTGGATTGCATCGCAAACAAAACCGATGGCAGCGTTGGCTTTTATGATGCTATTGGAAGAGCAAAAAATTTCATTGGACGATACGCTTTATAAATACATTAAGGCATTTAAAAATCAGAAGGTGGAAGTCGAAATCGATGAGCATACTTCGGTGCTACGAAATCCCAAAAGGCCGATTACTTTTCGTGATCTGCTAAATCATACCAGTGGATTACCTCCCGAGCCTCCAGTGCAAAAAGGACCTTATGACCGCGTTATCTTAGAAGACATTATGCCTGGCTATGCCTATACGCATTTAAAAAATGACCCTGGTGTAGCACAGATGTATAGTAATATGGGAATCAACATCGTTGGTCGAATGATTGAAGTGTTAAGTGGCTCAAGATTCAATGACTTTATGCAGCAACGTCTTTTCGATCCGCTGGGAATGAAAAATACCACTTTCGTTCCTACGGAAGAACAAGCGGCTCGCATAGTGACAAGTTATATGAAGGACAGCAGTATGCTTAAGCCCGTTGCATTAAGTTTTACAAAACCGCTAACCGATAAAAACAGGGTGGCTTTACCTTATGGTGGACTTTTTTCAACTGCTGCTGACTTAGCTCGATTTTGTCAGATGTGCCTCAATGGAGGTGAGCTAGATGGCCGAAGGTATATTAAGAAAAGTACTTTAGATAGCATGCTGGTTAAGCGATCTAACGTATCGCCTTTTGGCGTAGGATTCTTACTCTACAAGGAAGGTACTTATGGTCATAGTGGCGCATTTAATACGGATATGTCAATTTTTACAAAGTCAAATTTAATCTCAGTCACACTTGTGCAAATGCCAGCATTGATGGAATGCCGGGCTTACGTTCGAGATGCAATCTGGGCATTAGAGGATCAAAACAAACCTGCAGCAACTAAGAAATAAGTTTTATGTTTTTTATTAATTCAATAAAAAAATTATTATTCTTTCTCTTGTTTGCTTTGCAATAAATTTTTAATAAGTTAAATTATTTCTAAAAAATACAACTAATATTTAGCGGGCTATCATAATCTAAATTGAATGAATTAAAATTGTATCAGAGAATAAAAAATAAAATTTAAATCAAATCAATTCAAATGAGAATCAACACCAAACAATTGCAAAACTATTCAGAATCAAATTATCGCCGAGCCAAGCAGTTAATATCTGCGATTGGGATTGTTTTTATAATTGCATTTATTGTGTCTCCGGCAATATTGTCGGCGAGTAAACCTCCAATTGTTGCTAAACGAAAATCAGCATCCATTGCAAAATCATTTCAGCAGGAGCGGAGCTGGGC
>JBIIVV010000226.1:0-5288 GCA_044339235.1 Ferruginibacter sp. | reverse complement strand
GGGGCCAGGTAGTGGTCAATAAAACCCTTACGATTGGTGAAAATGCGGTGCTTTTGGGCAGATCTGGCGTAACGGCCACCCTAGAGGGCAACAAAACCTATTGGGGCACACCTGCCCAGGAAGCTGGAATTGCAAAACGGGAACTGGTATGGATCAAAAGAATACCGCAGCTTTGGGAAAAGGTGATGAAGCCTTGAGCTCGGGGTGATAGATAGGATTTAATGAAGGGCTGTTTTCCTCACGCAATAAAGCAGCCAAGATTTAAAGGAATTGTCAGCTTCACTTCATTCGCTATCATCTCTAAACAAGTCGCCATAACCCCGCCTTTCAAACTACAAACTTGGTTTAATTCCAACTTGCTATATTGTAGTCAGTAATAAATAACTGATTATAGCTTAGTAGCAATCATCCTTATTACATCCGCTGGGCCTTCATGAAACTTGCCCTCCTTTAATTGAATAAGCTGATATGCTAATACTTCTATACTCATTCCATGAAAATCATCTTCAAGCATTTCCTTTGTATAAAGCATCTCAATGTCCTTGGGGCCTCCAGATTGATTATTCAACTGGTCTGGACAGAACGCCTCTAATATTATTTTGCCTCCAGGCTTTAACCACTTAATTACATTGCGGTGTAGCTTCTTTCTAACCAAGGGGGGCAGGTGTGCATAAATTAATGCAACCACATCTACACTTTCTGAAAAATAAATGGCAGTGGCCGCATCTTTTAATTGAAAATTGATTGCCACTCCATATTTTAAGGCTAAGTGGTTGGCCTTTGCCATGCCGGCATCGCTTAAATCAAAAGCATTTACCTCCCAGCCTTCTCTTGCAGCATGTACAGCATTTCGGCCTTCTCCATCACAAGGCAGTATAATAGCGCCTTGTTTTAAAGTGCCCAATGTTTCTGCAAAGAAAACATTAGGTGTTTCTCCATACACAAAATCTCTTTGGCCATACCTTTCATTCCAAAACGAATTCATAGATTATTTTTTATTTTTATCTACACCTAGGGCGCTCAAAATATCTTCCATTAAACACCATTTAGTAAATGATGACTGCATTAGATTTACACCCACAAATAAAGTAAACCAAATCCAATTGATGTTAACAAAATAGGCTAATAAAACACTTATAGTGATAAAGCCCCCTGCTATTGCTCTAATAATTTTTTCCATAACAAATTTATTAATTATAAAGTGATTTTTCAACAGCCAATACAAACGCCCTTATCGGGAAATTACTTGCTTGTTGTAGATTGTAAGTTTCAATTTCTTTTAAAGCGGCTTCGGTATTGGCTTCTGTTGTGAAACAGAAAATAAAAACAGAATCAAACTTTCCCACACCTCTACTAAACCAGTCGGTTAATAAGTCTGTATCAACAGCATTTTTGATGCCCATTGTATCAGTTACACTAAAAACAGGAATAGAGGCTTTTTTAAGAATAGCACTCACTTTGTCTGTGTCTTCTTTTATTGCTGCAACTACTAATAATTTCATAAAATGATTTTTTTATTTTTTTTATTGATATTTCATTTGATTTTATTTCTCATCATTTTAAAATATAATAACGGAACTACAATCAAAGTTAAAAAGGTTGAAGTAACCGTACCGCCCATTAAGGAGATAGCTAAGCCTTGGAAAACCGGATCGAATAAAATAATTATAGCCCCCAATGCAACTGCGCCTGCTGTTAATAAAATAGGCGTTGTCCGTACAGCACCTGCTTCGATAATTGCTTGCTTTAAAGGCACCCCTTCATCTAATCTGATATTGATAAAGTCAATTAACAATATTGAGTTTCTAACCATCACTCCTGCCAGTGCAATAAATCCAATCATAGAGGTAGCTGTGAAATAAGCACCCATAATCCAGTGGCCAAAAAGGATGCCTATTAATGACAATGGAATAGCCGCTAACATAATCAAGGGCACTGTGAAGTTTTGGAACCAACCTACAATTAGCATGTAAATAATTAAAATAACTACTAAGAATGCAATACCTAGGTCCCTAAATACTTCTAAGGTTATCTGCCATTCACCATCCCATTTTAATGAATATTTATCTAGCTCAGTTGGTTGTTTGCTATACTCCTCATTTAAAACATAGCCAGCAGGCATTTTAATATTCTTTAAGCTGTCTGACATTGTTGAAATTGCATAAAATGGACTTTCTAATTTTCCTGCCATGTCTGCCATTACATACACTACTTCCTTTTGATTCTTACGATAGATGCTTTTATCTTTTAATACGGATTGTACCTTTACCACATCTCTTAAAGGAACCATATTGCCCTGCATACCCACTACATTCAATGATAAAACATCTTCGATACTTGTTTTATCTGCATCTTTTAATTGCAATCGTACTGGGATTTGAGTATAAGAATTGGGTTGACTAATATTTCCTGCAACCATTCCAGACAAAGCTCCATTCACCAATGCAGACACTTGTGCCGTCACCACGCCATACTTCATTGCTTTTTCCTTGTCCACTAAAATCTTATATTCCATTTCATCATCTTCTACCATCCAGTCAGCATCCACTACATCAGGTGTTTTTGTAAACAAAGTTTTAACTTGCTTACCTATTGCAATTTGCTGATCATAATTAGGGCCATAAATTTCGGCAACCAATGTAGAAAGTACAGGAGGACCCGGTGGCAATTCAACGATTTTTACATTTGCATTATATTTTGAGCCAATTTTTATAATTTCTGCGCGCATTCCTTTTGCAATATCATGACTTTGAATACTACGCTTGGTTTTGTCTACTAAGTTTACTTGAATATCTGCTACATTTTCACCACGTCTTAAATCATAGTGTCTTACCAACCCATTAAAACTAATGGGGCCCGAAGTTCCTACATAAGCCTGGAAATTCTCTACCAAAGCTTGCTTGCCAACATAGGCAGTAATATCAGACGCAACAGCTTGTGTTTTTTCCAAAGTAGTCCCTTCTGGCATGTCAATCACCACCTGGAATTCATTTTTATTGTCAAATGGCAACATTTTAACAGCAACTGATTTTGTATAAAATAATACCATCGACGCAAGTAATACCACTACGGTTCCCATTACAAATGCCCAACGTTTCCAACGTTTTTCCAGCATGGGCTGAATAACTGCTTTGTATATTTTATAAATACTTGAATCTTCTAATTTTTCTCCATGATGATCATTCTGCTCAACACCATCCTTCTTTTTTTCTCTTAAAAAGATATATCCTAAATATGGAGTCAAAGTAAGTGCTACAATTAATGAAAGCAACATTGCAATAGAAGCACCAATTGGCATTGGACTCATATAAGGACCCATTAAGCCAGACACAAAAGCCATTGGCAATACCGCTGCAACCACTGTAAAGGTTGCTAAAATAGTAGGATTGCCTACTTCATTAATAGCATAGATAGCCGCTTGCAATGGTGGCAACTTGCGCATTTTAAAATGCCTATGCATATTCTCGGCAATAATAATCGAGTCATCAACTACGATTCCCGTAATAAACACCAGCGCAAATAAGGTAATTCTGTTTAGTGTATAATCAAGGGCATAGTAAGCAAATAAAGTCAACGCAAAAGTTACAGGCACCGATAAAAACACCACCAATCCACCTCTCCATCCCATAGCAAGCATCACAAATAATGTAACAACTACAATGGCAATGAATAAGTGAAACAATAATTCACCCACTTTGTCTGCAGCCGATTCTCCATAGTTTCTTGTAGTAGAAACCTGCACCTCAGTTGGTATTAGATCTTTTTTAAGCGCAGTTATTTTATGTAAAATCTCTTCAGATAATTTCATCGCATCGGCTCCTTGCTTTTTTGCAATCGCAAAAGTTACCGCTGGGTAAGTTGCCTTGTATTTAACACCTAATGTATCTGCCTTGCCATATCCAAAGAAAACATATTGAGAACTTGTTGCTGGAGCTTCTTCAATTTTTGCAACTTGTTTCAAATATACTGGCATGCCAGCATTCATGCCTACCACTAAACCCGATACGTCATCGGCAGAGGTTAAAAAGTTGCCTGTTTGTACCGAAATACTTGTGTCATTATGTAAGATAGATCCACTTGCCATTTCGGTATTGCTTGCTTGAATTGCCTTTGTAATAGATAAGAAGTCTACATGACTAGAAGCCATTTTAGTTTTATCTAAAACCACTTTTACTTCCTTGCTTCTTCCACCTAAAATATTAATATCAGAAACATTAGGAATTTTCTTAACCTCGTTAGCTACTTCTTGACCTAATAATTTTAAACGATTGTCGTCATAATGCTCACCCCACAAAGTAAAAGACAATACAGGAACATCATCAATGGCACGGGACTTAATCAAAGGCATGGTAGTGCCCTGGGGCATCTTGTCCATGTTCTTTAATAATTCACTATACAATTTTATCATCGATTTTTCTACATCTTCTCCCACATAAAACTGAACAATTAACATTACTTGTCCTTTCATGGAAGTTGAGTATACGTATTCAACACCCTTAATATTAGAGATGATTTTTTCCATTGGAGCAGCCACTTTCGTTTCCACATCCTTTGGAGATGCACCAGGATATCCTAAAAAGATATCTGCCATTGGCACTTTAATTTGAGGCTCTTCCTCTCTTGGCATTAGCATGGTACTGTAACCACCAATTAGTAAAAACGCGACCATCAATAAGATAGTTAGTTTTGATTGCAAAAATCCTTTAGCTATATTGCCTGATAAACCTTTTTCCATTCATTTAATTTTTAAAACTCAACTGAATTAATTACTTAACACTCACTTTAGCGCCATTATATAAATTGCCTTCTGCTTTAATAATATAAGCTTCATTTTTTGCTAGGCCAGACAATACTTCTACCTTATCTCCTTCTGTTTTACCAATTCTTAACCATCTTAACATAGCTGTATTTTGAGCACTAATAGTATACACTCCCACTAATTGATCTCTATAAACCAATGCCGTTGTTGGTATCATCACAGTATTACTTGTGTCTGACTTAACAACAGCCGTTTTTGTTTGAATTTTAATTTGTGCATACATTCCTGCCATTAATTTATTAGCATCGCTTATTGGTATGCTTAACTTTATAATGTATTGTCCTCCTGTAAATTGTGAAGACGGATTTATTTGAATCAACTTTGATTGAAATTGTGTATTTGCTGCATCTACATTTACATTAGCTACATCACCTACTTTTAAAGAAGCAATTTCGGTTTCAGGCACCATAGCAGTCACTTGCAAACTTCCACCTTGTTCGATAGTTAGGATGGGCATGCCCGGATTTGC
>JBIIVV010000044.1:0-17818 GCA_044339235.1 Ferruginibacter sp. | reverse complement strand
AAATAATTGGTGCAATTTGAAAAACCCCAATTTCTGTAGCTTTTTCTAAAAACCACTCAAAGCGGTGATTATTTTTTATCAAAGAGATGGCAAGGGTCGTATTATTTGTAGAACGTTTAAGATGATCAACTTTTAAAATTCTGACGACACACTTTTTTCTATTACTATCCGTTATTTCAGCAGTGAACAAATCTCCCCTTCCGTTGGTTAGTTGCAACTGTGCTTTGTTTTGCATACGAAGCACCTGCACGATATGTTTGCTGGTATCTTCATCCAGCAAAACAGCTGCTGCTAATGAATCTAAATCTTGTTTATAGAAAAAAGGAAGTGCCATAATGAAAGGGAAATGAAAAAATAATTATTGCTTCATTCTCCAATTTTCAATTTAGAATGAATTAAAAAGGTGTGTCATCATCATAAGCACTATCGTTCATCTTGCTTCCCTTTTGAATATACAATTTTGCGCCTCCATCCTCATCGCTTTTAATAGGTCGGAAACTACTTCCCGGAGCACCACCACCAAAACCGCTTCCTCCATCCTCGTCTTCAATAAATTTCTGTATATGTAGCAACGCTTTTAATTTAATGGTATCCAAGCTACCATTTCGATGCTTTGCTATTTTTACATAGGTTTCGCCTTTGTTGCTTTCACCCATTTCATTGGCTGTAATATCATAATATTCCGGTCGATACAAGAACATCACCATGTCGGCATCTTGTTCGATAGCACCGGATTCTCTCAAATCACTCAACTGGGGAATCTTTGCGCCTTCCTTTCTTTTTTCCACTTCACGACTTAACTGTGATAGGGCAATGATGGGAACCTTTAATTCTTTGGCCAACCCTTTTAAATCCCTAGAGATCTTACTGATTTCTTGCTCCCGATTGCCATTCTTATTATCTCCTCCGCCACTCATTAACTGAAGGTAATCGATGATGATCAATCCGATATCGTGCTTATTTTTTAATCTCCTACATTTTGCCCTTAATTCAAAAATATTTAGGGCAGCCGTATCATCGATATAAATAGGTGCGTTGCTCAAGCGCTCAATTCCCCGCTTGTACAACTGCTTCATTTCATGCTCTTCCAACTTGCCACGAGAAATTTTTTCCAACCATATTTCACTCTCCGCACTTAATATACGTTGAACCAACTGACTAGAACTCATCTCCAAACTAAAAAATACCACTGGGGTAGGTTTGGTAGGATGCAGTGCCGCACTACGCGCCAAATTTAGGGCAAATGCGGTTTTACCAACTGAAGGCCTAGCTGCCAACACAATCAGATCGGTTTGCTGCCATCCGTAGGTTAACTTATCGAGTGAAGGAAAACCACTAGGAACACCGGTAATATCTTCATCCCGGTTACGCATATCTTCAATTCGCTGGATGGTTTTCACCAATACCGTATTGATATCTTCAAATGCACTCCTAAGGTGATTGTTGGTAATTTCAAATAATTTACTTTCTGCGTCATCGAGTAAATCAAATACATCTGTGGTATCCTCATACGCATCGCCTATAATTTCACCGCTAATGCGAATTAATTCCCGCTGTATAAATTTTTGCAAAACAATTCTTGAGTGCGCCTCAATATTGGCCGAAGACACCACCGAATTGGTTAATCTGGAAACATAATAAGCACCACCTACCAGCTCAAGATCTCCCCTTAGTTTTAATTCCTCCACCACAGTCAACAAATCGATTGGCAAACTTTTATCGGCCAACGACTTCATGGCCTTAAAAATATTTTGGTGAGCTTCTCCATAAAAACACTCGGGCTTTAAAATCTCCACCACTGTGTCAAATGCACTCTTTTCCAACATGATTGCACCTAGTATTGCCTCTTCTAGTTCCTTAGATTGGGGAGGCACTTTGCCAAAAACCATATTTCCCAAATCAATGGAAGGTTTTCGTCTTACTTTTCTATCCTTGTTCAAATTGGTCAGCTCCATAGGATTACTATTTTTTTCTAGAATAAAGTGTCAATTTTTCATTTGATATTGGAAGCCGATATCGATTATTTCCGTAAAACTCAATGTCAGCCACCCTTGTTTACCCACTTAGAAAAAGACTAAGTAAGAACAAAACATTTCAACTCGGCTAAGGTAAATGCAAAAAACCGATTGATTATCCACAGTGCGTCCAGTCAAACTTTTTATATTCATTATACACAACAAATGCACCAGCAAAAATAGCTTATTAATACCTTATTCACATATTTATTAACAGTCAATTCGCCCCATCGATGGCATTCTGAACTATTTTATCAACAACTGAAAACGTACAAACTGTTTTTTCTGCACCAGATCCCTTTTTTTTAAAGTTGGTACTTTTATTTAAATGATTTATCGCCGATTTATTGTGTCATTATAGCTCAGTAGCAGGTTATTTTCAAAAAAATAGCTGGTTTTTAATATCCGTTTTTTACGCTTGGGGCTCAATAACTATCTTTGCCCGATCATACACAATTAATCAATAAAGAATTAATGACCATAAGTTATAATTGGCTGAGTGAATATTTACCAGAAAAGGTAGATCCTGAAAAACTAAGTAAAATACTCACTTCCATTGGACTGGAAGTAGAAAGCCTTGAACGATATGAAGATATAAAGGGCGGATTAAAAGGGTTGGTCATCGGAAAAGTACTTACTTGCGCCAAGCATCCAGATGCAGATAAGCTCAATATCACCTCTGTTGAAATTGGCAATAATCAACCATTACAAATAGTTTGCGGGGCACCCAATGTGGCAGTAGGACAAAAAGTGATAGTTGCCTTAATCGGAACTACCATCTATCCTTTGAATAAGGAACCGCTTACCATGAAAAAAGTAAAAATCCGTGGGGTAGAAAGCTTTGGAATGATCTGCGCTGAGGATGAAATTGGCTTAAGCAATGAACATGCAGGCATCATCGTTTTGCCAACAGCAACTGAAATCGGAATGGCTGCAGCACAATATTTTAAACCCTATGAGGACTATATTTTCGAAATAGGACTTACGCCCAACCGAATGGATGCAATGAGCCATCTAGGTGTTGCAAAGGATGTGTGTGCATGGCTATCGCACCACAATAAAAAAGAAACTGCTGTCAAATCTCCTTTTAAAAATAATTTTAAGACCACTCAAAAGGGCAATCAAATTTCAGTAAGCATAGATAACCAAGAAGCTTGCCAACGCTATGCCGGTGTAAGTCTGCAGAATGTCAGTATTGCTGAAAGCCCTGTATGGTTACAGCAAAAAATAAAGAGCATCGGCTTAAAGCCCATTAACAATATTGTAGATATCACCCAGTTTATTTTGCACGAAACTGGCCAGCCCCTTCATGCATTTGATGCTGACCAGATTATTGGTGGAAAAATTATTGTGAAAAATCTACCGGATGCTAGCCCTTTTGTAACACTGGATGAAAAACAAAGAACGCTTTCGGCAGAAGATTTACTCATATGCAATGCGGAGGCTCCAATGTGTATTGCTGGTGTATATGGTGGCCTGCAAAGTGGAGTAACCAACAACACTAAAAATATTTTTTTGGAAAGCGCTTGGTTCAATCCGCTTAGTATCCGTAAGACATCCATCCGACTTGGATTGCGAACTGATGCTGCTACCCGATTTGAAAAAGGAGTTGATATCAGTAATACAGTGAATGTATTAAAAAGAGCTGCATTGATGATTCAAGAAATTGCTGGTGGCGAAATCGCCTCTGATATTATTGATATTTATCCAGCCCCCAAACCAAAAGCAGAAATAACGATCAAATACCATTATTTAAAAAAACTAAGTGGTAAAAATTATCACGGCGACACCATTAAAAATATATTAACTGCCCTAGGTTTCGAAATTATTAAGGAAGGAATGGATGACATCCGAATTGCAGTACCTTACAGCAAGCCAGACATTACTATTCCGGCCGATATTGTAGAAGAGATTATGCGCATAGATGGTCTTGATTTAATTGAAATCCCTTCCGCCATTACCATTTCTCACTCGGTAGAGACATTAGGACATGCTACTGCTTATAAAGAAAAAGTAGCCGCTGCATTAATTGGAATTGGCTTTAATGAAATTTTTACCAATAGCATTACCAATGCTGCCTACTATAGCGAAGAAGTGCTGCAAACAACGGTGAAAATGATCAATAGCCTCAGCGCAGACCTCAATGTAATGCGCCCCTCCATGATGGAAACAGGTTTGGAAACAGTTGCCTACAACTGTAACCGAAAAAATACAGACCTGCAACTGTTTGAATTTGGCAAGACCTACCATACTACTGCATTAGGCAAATATGAAGAGCAACAACATATCAGCATTTACATAACAGGAAATAAACAGGTAGGAGGATGGAAAATAAAGAGCGAGAAAACAGATTTTTATTTCGCAAAGGGAGTGTTTGAAAACACGATGGCAATTGTAGGCTTACCCATAGGGAATTACAATCGAAAAAACGAGCCTACACTGGATGACTGTATTGAGGCAAGCATTCAAAATGAAGTGGTTGCAACCATGGGTATTGTAAACAAAAAAACTCTAGATCAATTTGATATCAAACAACCCGTTTTTTATATTGACATCAACTGGGATAAGGTATTACAACTAAATAATTCTATCCAGGTACGTTATCATGAAATTTCAAAGTTTCCAGCTGCAACTAGGGATCTGTCAATAGTGGTTGATAAAACACTGAAATACGAAACCATTGAGCAGGTAACTTTTGCAGCCAAACTCAAAAAATTACAATCCATCAATTTATTTGATATATTTGAGAGTGAAAAATTGGGAGCAGATAAAAAAGCGATGGCGATTAGCCTGACCTTTTTGGATGAAGAAAAAACCATGACGGACAAAGATATTGATGGCATGATGGCTTCCTTGATTACTGCATATGAAAAAGAATTAAATGCAGTAATTAGAAAATAATCGCCTATTTCAGTTCAGTCCATCAAAAATACCTTTGGTTTGAACTTATATAAACTAAACTTTTTCTATTGTCAACCCTGTCGGAAAATATTAACCGGATCAACTCCAAACTTCAGCAGTTACTGAAGCAATACCAGTTGCTTCAAAAAGAAAATGAACAGCTAACCCAGTCAATCAAGGAATTGAAAATTAGCCAGGAAAATAATTTGCTCCGTATCAATCAAATGGAACAACAGGCAGGGATTTTAAAATCTGCTGCAGGTAAAATGAATGAAAAAGATAAAAAAACATTCGAACATCAAATCAATCAATACATCAAAGAAATTGATAAAAGTATAGGATTGCTAAGTGAATAAAAACTATGTCAGAACTCATTCCCATTAACCTTGTGATAGGTGACAGAACCTATCGAATTAAAACCCTCCCCAAAGATGAGGAGGTTATCCGACATACCATAAAGACCATTAACGATAAGATTATTGAGTTCAAAACCCAGTTTGCCGGAAAGGATATGCAGGATTTTATCGCAATGGTGATGATTTGGTATGCTACTCAGGGAGTGCCCGAATCTAACACCGGACTGGAAAAAAATGTGACGGAAGCATTGCTTAAAATGGAACTGCAAATAGATAAAGCCCTCTAAAGTTTCCATTCCCCCTACTTAGAATCATACCTACTGCAATGTTGTATGTAGTTATATTGAGCCCTTATGCTAACTTTTTGCTTACATGAAAAATTTTTATTTAGTACTCTTAATCGCAACAATACTTTCTCAATTCGCTTGCAATGGCGTTGAGACTAAGAAAAATTTCACAAAAGATAAAGCCATCACTTCTGTGGTATCTGATTCGCTTTTAGACCGATCTTTTAGTTTTGACTCGGCCCTTACCAAAGATTTTATGACCTGGTATAATTACACCTATTATAATATTCGGCTATCTCAAGATTTTATTGGACTCGACATTGATTCCATAAAAATTGACAAAGCAACTTTTCTAAATAAGATTCTGACTGATAATGTGGTAGCTTTTAAGACTAAAATATTGCGAGGGCAATCTGTTTACCAATTATTTAAACTCAACTCAAATGATGAAAGTATAAAAGCTACTATTAAACAAATGGCTTCTACTGAAATCGCTCATTTTAAAATGGAAGGAGTTGAAATTCCTTCATTTGACTTCACGGATATAAACGGAAAAGTATATAATAAATCATCTACAAAAGGAAAAATAGTTATTTTAAAATGTTGGTTTATTCATTGTGTTGCATGCGTAAAAGAATTTCCCGAATTAAATCAACTTGTTGAGGACAATCGCGGGAGAAATGATATCCTTTTTATAAGTCTTGCATTGGACACTAAGAAGGACTTAATAAAGTTCTTTGAAACAAAAGAATTTAAATATGCTACCGTCCCAGAAATGAAGCATTACATGATAAAAAAATTAAATATTACTCAATATCCAACACATCTGCTTATTGACAGAAATGGGAAAATCAGAAAAGTGGTAAACAGAATAGATGAACTTGTACCCTTTCTTAAAAATGAAGTCATTAAAACCACCCTTTGACCTAACTACGTACAACATGAGGTTTTTGTAAGTTGGGCCCGTACGATGAAATTCTAATCCCTTACCTGCATAAAGCAATAAACAACCTTTCCACTAAGCGTCTTACACTAAGATAGTGGCTAATAATCCCCCGCCTCCAAAACTCCAAACTAATTTTCATATCTTCGCCACCTAATCAACTCATTTTAACGGATGGGAATAGAGAGGATTTATAAGATTGTGAACCGAATTAAAACAAAAAAGATCAATGGAATCGAACATACTTTCAATCATCATTGGAGCAATTGCCCTAACTGCGGGGCTATTACTCGGCAAATTTGTTTTTGCAAAAAACACGAGCAAACAAATAGAAGACGCTGAAAATCAAGCTAAAAAGATCATTACAGACGGTCAGTTACAAGCTGAAAACCTGAAAAAAGAGAAATTACTAGAAGCGAAGGAAAAATTTGTTCAGTTAAAGTCCGATTACGACCGGGATTCTTTACAGCGTACTCAAAAAGCCAATGAAGCCGAAAATAGGATCAAGCAAAAGGAGCAATCCATTAACCAAAAAGAGCTGAATCTTGATAAGCAAATCAAGGACAACGACGCTATCAAAGAAACCCTCAATCGCCAGATTGAAGTAGTAAATGTTAAGCGCACTGAACTAGAAAAGCACCAAGAAGAACATATTCGCAGATTAGAGAAAGTGGCCGGTTTATCGGCTGAAGATGCCAGAACCCAGCTCATTGAAGGGCTTAAGCAGGAGGCCCAAACCAGGGCACTGGTAATTCAACAGGAAATTATTGAAGATGCTAAATTAAAGGCCAACAAAGAAGCCCGCAAAATTGTCATTCAAACCATTCAGCGTACTGCAGCAGAACAGGCAATTGAAAACTCAATCACCGTATTTAACTTAGAAAGCGACGAAATAAAGGGTTCCATCATTGGAAGAGAAGGAAGGAATATCAGAGCGATTGAAGCCGCAACTGGAGTAGATCTTATTGTAGATGATACACCCGAAGCGATCGTGCTTTCGTCTTTTGACCCATTGCGCAGAGAAATCGCCCGTTTATCATTACAGCGCTTGGTTGCAGATGGTCGTATTCACCCGGCTAGAATTGAGGAAGTAGTAGAAAAAACCAAACGCCAACTCGATGACCAGGTAATGGAAATTGGTGAACGTACAGCGATGGAACTGGGTGTGCATGGCCTACATAAAGAATTGATCAGAATGGTAGGACGGATGCGTTTCCGCTCTTCCTATGGTCAGAATTTATTAATGCATAGCAGGGAGACTGCTAACCTTTGTGCTATTATGGCTGCAGAGTTAGGCATGAACCCTAAATTGGCTAAACGTGCCGGTCTATTGCATGATATCGGAAAAGTACCCGATGAGGAAACAGAATTAAGCCATGCATTATTAGGCGCAAAACTGGCAGAAAAATATGGCGAAAACCCTGCAGTAGTAAATGCCATTGGTGCCCATCATGATGAAATGGAAATGCAATACGTTATTTCACCTATTATTCAGGCTTGTGACGCCATTAGCGGCGCTAGGCCGGGTGCTAGGCGTGAAATCATGCAGCAATACATCCAGCGCATCAAAGACCTAGAAAACCTAGCACAGGCTTACCAAGGGGTAGAAAAAGCCTACGCCATCCAAGCTGGAAGGGAATTAAGGGTAATTGTAGAAGCTGATAAAGTGAGTGATTCCGACAGTGACCGACTTAGTTTTGAAATAGCGCAGAAAATTCAAACCGAAATGACCTTTCCTGGTCAAATAAAGGTTACCGTAATTAGAGAGAAAAGAGCAGTCAATATCGCCCGATAAGTTAATAAAAACATTTTCAGCTACCCATCCTATGGGTAGCTTTTTTATTTGAATGACGGCAAAATCGGCTCAAAAATCAAATGGGGCGTATATAGGATACCATTTTACCCCCTATTTAATATATTATCCCTACAAAACAACCCTATTTTAGCAAATTGAAAAAAATATCCCCCATTGATTTTACAATTATCAATTAAACCCTTACCTTCGCAGTCCGAAAAAATAAAGATTATGAACGCAGTAGATTTTGTACACGAGCAGTTAACCGCAACTCCAGCTCTTCCTAAGTTTAAAGCAGGTGATAATATCACTGTAAATTATAAAATCGTTGAAGGTGCTAAAGAGCGTATCCAAAGCTTCAAAGGTGATGTAATCAAGCGTCAGGGAACTGGTGCTACCGCTACTTTTACCGTACGCAAAATGAGTGATGGTGTAGGCGTTGAGCGTTTATTCCCATTCTACTCTCCTAACATCGAGAGTATCGTATTGAATAAGGTAGGTAAAGTACGTCGTGCTAAATTGTTTTATTTACGCGAAAGAAGCGGTAAAAGTGCCCGTATTCAAGAAAAGAGAATGGCCGTTGCACTTAAAAAGTAAGCAACTTGCAATATATTTTAAAAGCGAAATCCAGTTGGATTTCGCTTTTTTTGTCCATACCAAGCAAGAGCAGTTGCTTTTATTTCACAACGAAAGGAGATTTTCGGGTTACAATTTCTCCCTTTTATTCCCCATCCAGCTTCCCTCCACAAAGAGCATTTTTTCTTGTCGGGCAAGTAAGAAAAATGCTACCTATTGTAGAAATATCAAGTGCTAATATTATAAGGTTAGTGGCTATAACTATTTACATTAACAGCTTTACAACATAGTTTTTGAGTAAAACGATTTAATTAGCAAATATTTGAATTATATTTGTTTTTCAAATTAATTACTATGATAGTTTCAAATGTATTAGCAGCGGTTTTATTATTTGGAATGCCAGGTGGCTCCGAATGGATATTTATTATTTTGGCAATCGTTTTGCTTTTTGGGGGTAAAAAAATCCCTGAACTGATGAAAGGAATTGGCAAGGGGATGCGTGAATTTAAAGATGCCAAAGAAAACGTAAAAAGCGAAATTGAAGAGGGCATGAAAGAAAAGGACAAAGAGCAAGAAATCAGGGAATTAAGGCAACAGCTTCAAGATTCAAAGCAGGCTCAGGTATCGCCAAAATAAATTTTATTTATTACAACTACTAATGGCTGAAGTAAATGACAGAATTCCTGCCATTTACTTCAGCCAATTTTATAAAGGCAACCTAATCCTTTTTCAAATTGTTCACTAACATCGCAACCTATCATCAGCAGCTTCTTTCAGGAGAAACCACCTGTGTGGCAATGGTAAACCATTACCTAGAGCAAATCAACCGGCACCAGCATTTAAATGCCTTTGTACAAGTATATGCAGCTGAAGCATTACAAAGAGCAGTTGTGCTCGATACCAAGCAAACAGCAACTGGAATTACCGGAAGATTACACGGAGTAGTAATCGCTATTAAAGATGTGCTAGCCTACAAAGGCCATACTCTTACTGCCGGCTCAAAAATATTAAATGGTTTTGTTTCTGTATACAATGCCAGTTCCATTCAGCGACTATTAGATGAAGATGCCATTATCATTGGCAATTGCAATTGCGATGAATTTGCGATGGGTAGTACCAACGAAAATTCAGTTTACGGGAATGTGCTCAATGCTGCAGATGAAACCAAAGTTCCTGGAGGATCATCTGGTGGCAGTGCAGTGGCTGTTCAGGCCGGAATGTGCATGGTTAGCCTAGGTAGTGACACCGGAGGATCCGTAAGGCAACCTGCAGATTTTTGTGGCATAGTAGGTTTAAAGCCTACCTATGGGAGCATTTCTAGATATGGGCTTATTGCATATGCATCCTCCTTTGACCAAATTGGGATTTTTAGTAAAAATATTGCCGATATCGCTTTAACGCTGGATGTGATTTCAGGTGAAGATGAATATGACAGCACCGCTTTAACAAAACCCTCAGAAGGAAAAGAAGCAAATTCAATTCAAAAAGGCTCTTTTGCTATTGCTGCAGCAGACAAAAAGTATACAATTGCTTATTTTAAGGAAGCCCTATTTCACCCATCGCTGGACAAAGAAATCAAAGAAAGTATTTTATCCTTGATAGATCAATTGCAATTAGATGGCCATACCGTAGTGCCTGTTGAATTTGATTTGCTCGATCATATTGTACCCGCCTATTACGTTTTAACCACGGCAGAAGCAAGTAGCAACCTTAGCAGATATGATGGCGTAAGGTACGGACACCAAACTAGCAAACCGGTGGCAGATTTAACCGAATTTTACAAATGCAACCGAAGTGAAGGGTTTGGAAAAGAAGTGAAGCGCAGAATTTTGCTAGGCACTTTTGTTTTAAGTGCGGGTCACTACGACGCATATTTTAGTAAGGCGCAGCAGGTAAGGCGGCTGTTAATCAATAAAACAAATCTGCTCTTTAGCCAATATGATGCACTCATCATGCCCACAGCGCCAACCACCGCAATGGCTATTGGAGCAAATGCAGATGACCCTATTGCGGTATACCTCGCTGATATTTATACCGTATTTGCAAATCTGACTGGGCTGCCGGCAATATCCATACCTTTATTTAAACACAGCAATGGCATGCCTTTTGGGCTACAGATACTTACTAATAAACTAGAAGAAGATTCCTTATTACAACTGTCTGCTACCCTGATGGAAAAATATAGTTGTGAATAGCTCAACAAAATGAACCGATTCTTACAGATATTGATGTTATCACTCTTGGCCCTACATCCATCTGCAGGCAACGCTTTTACTTCTACAAATTGCGCTCATCAAGAAATCATTCTGGATACTATCATAAAAGAAGATACTACCAGAGAGACCCAGTTGATAAAGGAGGTGATCAATTCCAAAAAAATTCCTACAAAAGAAAATGTTCAGTTTTTTAACCAATTGAATAAATATGGTTTTAAAAATCTCTTTTCCAACAACACTTATAACAGTAGCCTTTCTTATAAAACTCAAATCAATCCGAATGCTGAACTTTTTGTACAGGAGTACATTAAACGCCATAGCGACCATTTGCAAAAAATGAAGCGATGGGGCCAACCCTATTTCAATTTAATTGAATCGGTATTGCAACAGTATGGATTACCCAAAGAATTGAAATATATTGCCGTAATTGAATCCAACTTAAGCACTGCTGCTACCAGCAATAAGGGTGCAGGAGGTCCCTGGCAATTTATGCCCTATACCGCAAGAGACTTTGGTTTGGTGGTAAACCATTACCAGGATGAACGAAGGGATTACTACAAAAGCACCCATGCTGCTGCCAAATACCTATTGATATTATACAAAGAACTGCATGACTGGCTACTGGTAATGGCGGCCTACAATGGTGGGCCCGGCAAAGTGTATTCAGCGATAAAAAAAAGTGGTAGCAAGAATTTCTGGAACCTTCAATTCTATCTTCCTGAAGAATCTAGAACCTATGTGAAACGGTTTATTGCCACCCACTATATAATGGAAGGAACAGGGGGAGTAACTACAGCAGGTAATGTTGGCAGTTCTACAAATAATGAAGCAGTAGGCGCTAATCATCAGGCCGGCAATTTAAATCAAAATTTAAAAATCAAGGAGGCGGACTTATCTGCAGAAGAGTTATTAACTGTTGAAATATTGCCGATTTCAGGGAAATACAATTCCCTAATTATTGCAAAAAACATTGCAATGGAGATTGCAGTGTTCAACCACTACAATCCAAATTTTGATGATGCCATGTCATCCTCAGGAAATTTTGACCTCAGGCTGCCTCCCGATAAAATGCAGTTATTTATAACAAAAAAATACCCGATACTAAACGAGTCACTTCAGGCCTTATTGAATGGTACCGTTATACCTGCTGATAAAACAATTATTCAAAAAGAGAAGAAAAAAAATTAAACTCGGGATTGCTGCAGCACCTGCTGCATCGCTTTTGCCTTAAGCATGCATTCCTCGTATTCTTCAGCTGCATTACTGTAAAAGGTAATGGCACTGCCGGTCTGAAAAGATACATATTCAGTAGCAGCATTGTACAAAATACTCCTGATCACTACATTAAAATCTGCATCTCCCTGCGGATTTACATAACCAATCGCTCCGGAAAAAAGCCCTCTTTTAGTCTGTTCGTATCGCTCGATGATTTCCAAAACACTTTTTTTGGGCGCCCCCGTCATACTTCCCATAGGAAATGTCGCCTTCACCACATCTACCCAATTTAGCCCATCTTCCAGTTCGCCACTAATGGTACTAATCATCTGGTGAACCTGCGGAAAACTATATATTCCAAATAGCTCATCCACCTTTACGGACCCCCACTTACAAACTCGGCTAAGGTCATTTCGAACCAGGTCAACCACCATTACATTTTCACTTTTTTCCTTTTCACTATTCTGTAAGTTTTGTTTGCTAAATTCATCCAGCTCAGGACTAGATAAATTACGTTTAGCAGTCCCTTTTATTGGCTGAGAAAATATTTTATTGCCTGTTTTTTTAAAATACCTTTCAGGACTTGCACAAATACAAAACTTATCATTTAATCGGTACAGCGCAGAAAATGGATTGGGCGAAAGTTCAACTAGTGAACAGTAAATACTTACTGGATCGATGACCGCTCCCTTCGCAAAAAATTCCTGACAAAAATTAACTTCATAACAATCGCCCCGCAAAATATGTTGCTGCAGTTTTTTTACAATTTCAACATACGCTTCCGAAGAAATTCGTTGCTGAATATTGAGTTTAGCGGGATGGATTTTTTCAATATGAATTGCACTAGACTCAATCGATGCAAAAATAAATTCGGCGCCTGAATCACAATAAATGGTCACCTCATTCTCTTTTAACTGTAATACAATCTCGGGCACAAAAAAGAATGCATCCGGGAAATGAATTCCGTCGAAATTAGCAGAGCTAAGAGAGGTAATTTCATTTTTTAGATCATAGCCTAAATGGCCAAATATCCATTCTTTTTGATCTTTTGAAAACGTTTTCAGCGACTCAAAAAAAGCACCTTCGCTGGCTGCTATTTTACGCTTACAACCTACCGCCAATAAGCATTCAAAAGCAGGTGCTTCAAAATGATACTGCCTATTATCCAGCAAACAAAAAATGTTGAACGGTTTTGCCCAGTTCAACATTTTGCTTCTGAAATCAATAAAATTATCTATCGGAAAAGAGATGGCTTTTTTCACTTGTTTATTTTACCATATCGGCGATCAACACCGGCTTTAGGAGCAGATTAAAAATCTTCGTCATCATCAAAACTACCACCTCCATCCAAGTCATCAAAGCCTAGGTCTTTAAAATCATCTTCGATTTTAAAATCATCTTCTTCATCCTTTGCAGGTTTTTTTCCGGTAGCTTTTTTTGAAGTAGACTTGGGTATATCAAATTCGTCAAAATCTGGATCCCAATCATCCGACGCTTCGCCCTTTTCCCATTCATCCGCTTCATCCGAATCTTCTTCCTCCTCGTCGTCATCATCCTTGCTTTTTTTTGATCCTGCCTTGCCTTTCTTTAAGGGCGCAGTTTCTTCGTCCTCATCCTCCTCGTCTTCGTCCTCGTCTTTTTTGGATTTAGAGGAAGCCTTTACAGCTGATTTTTTAGAAGCTGGCTCCTCAACATTGGGAGTTGCTTTTTTTACTTTGTCTGATTTAGTCGCCATATATCAACTTATTAATGCTGTAAAATTTCAGATAGATTTTTAAATTGCCAAAAAAAAGGCATATTTTTTTTAAAATTATTCTTAAGCAAGTATAATCTGATCCCTTCCCGGGCCGTTACTAATAAATTTAACGGGCACTTTCAAGTATTTGTTAATGTAATCTATGTAATTTTTCATGTTTTCTGGCAGTTCGTCATATTTGCTCATTGCAGTGATATCCGTTTCCCAACCTGCAAAACTTTTGAAAATTGGATCAATTTTGACTTGAGTCATTTGAAAAGGTACATAACTTTTTTCTTCTCCATTTACATTATACCCAGTACAAACATTTAGTTCGGGCAATGAATCGAGTATGTCAGTTTTGGTCATGATAATCTTGGTAACCCCATTGATCATGCAAGCAAAATTCAACGCAACCAGATCAATCCAGCCACAGCGGCGAGGCCTACCGGTAGTTGCACCAAATTCACTTCCGATTTTCCGGATCAACTCGCCCGTTTCGTCATTCAATTCGGTAGGGAAAGGGCCGCTACCCACTCGGGTGCAATATGCTTTGGAAACCCCATACACATCCTTTATTTTTTGAGGTGCAATACCAAGACCTGTACAAACACCCGCTGAAATAGTACTGCTACTGGTTACAAAAGGGAATGTACCAAAATCAACATCTAGCATCGACCCCTGGGCTCCTTCAGCCAACACCTTTTTTCCCTGCTGAATTTTATCATTAATGAAATACTCTCCATTTACAATTTTGAAATCCCTCAACAACTCGATGGATTCAAAAAACTCATCCTCCCAAGCACTAATATCCTCCTGAAAATTATAACTATCCAGCAAGCGCTGGTGCTTCAACCTTATTTTAATATATTGAGATATAAATCCCTTATCCAATAAATCGCCCACTCTAAGTCCATTGCGACCCGTTTTGTCCATATAAGCTGGCCCAATTCCTTTTAATGTGGAACCGATTTTTTCATTTCCCTTTGCTAATTCACTCGCTTTATCTAGTGCCCGATGGGTTGGTAAAATCAAATGCGCCCTTTCGCTGATATACAAATTCTTTTTGTAATCAATTCCCATGGAAGCAACTTTTTCACATTCCTTTTTTAGCGTTACCGCATCCAACACAACCCCATTACCAATTAGATTGATTTTATCTTCATGAAAAATACCACTGGGTATTTGGTGTAGTACTACCTTTTGACCATTGACATATAATGTATGACCGGCATTTGCGCCACCTTGAAAACGTGCAATAACGTCATAATTGGGAGCAAAATAATCGACTATTTTACCTTTTCCTTCATCACCCCATTGAAGTCCTAAAATTACGTCTACCATGTTATTTGCAGTTTATATTGTTTTGTTAGAATGATTTACAAATAAATCCTTTGTTGCTCAATTGCTACCAATTTCTTCAATAAACAATCCAAGAAAAAATATTGGATACCAATGAAAAACAGAATTAACTCGGATAATTGAGCACCAAACCATAGAATTTATCTTTTTTCAGTGGCTCATCCCCAACTCAATCAGCGGTAAAAATAAATTGAAATAAATCAACCACCTAAAATGATATGGATTTGTTTAAAAAATGGGGAGAAAGAAAAATAGCAACTCCTGTTTTACTTGGCTCATTTTGACCCAAAATCAATTAAATAAGCGATCCCTAGGCCCAGGTAGGCTAGAAAATTGCCTAACTTTAATGGATCAGATGAAACCGTTACATTTCTATACCATAGCCTGGGTATTTTTTTTCATAGGACCACCCCAGGAAGCTACCGCACAAGTATGTAACGGATCCTTAGGCGATCCGGTTGTAAATGTAAATTTTGGCCATGGCTACAATCCCGGTAATCAACTCAATGCTTCCACTACTTCTTATGCATTCACTTCCACATCTTGTCCCAATGATGGGAGCTATACAATAGTAAGTAGTACTGCCAATTGTTTTGGCAATAGCTGGCATTCGATTCCTGAAGATCATACCCCCAACGATGTCAATGGGTACATGATGCTAGTAAATGCCTCTAATAATCCAGGCGACTTTTATGTAGATACTGTAAAAGGGTTATGTGCCAATACAAAATACGAGCTGGGGGCATGGATCGTAAATGTAATACTGCCTAGCTCCTGTAATAATAATTCCATTCGTCCCAATCTGATTTTCAACATAGAAACCACCACAGGTACAATATTAGGCACTTACACTACTGATAATATAACACCCACCAACTCGCCCACTTGGAAGCAATACGGGCTTTTTTTTACCACCCCTCTAGCCGCCAGCACTGTGGTAATACGCATTACCAATACTGCAACTGGCGGATGTGGCAATGACCTTGCACTAGATGACATTACTTTTAGACCCTGTGGTCCAACAATCAACGCTGCTAACCCAATCAACAACCAAACAAGCTTTGATTATTGTAAGGGCGCTTCACAAAATGTTTCAATACTTGCAGATATAGGCAGTGGGTATCTCGCTCCCGCACTTCAATGGCAGGTTAGCTCGGATAGTGGTAGTAACTGGACCGATATTTTGGGTGAAACTTTCACAGCCTATCGTTTTACGCAAACTGCATTGGGCATTTACAAGTACCGGATGTCGGTGGCCGACGGAGGTAATATTGCTATTAAAAGTTGTAGGGTAGTGTCCAACGCAGTTACATTTTCTATCTTTGATTTACCTTTTGCAACTGCATCGGCAAATAGCCCTGTTTGTGAAAAACGGCCTATTGAATTAATTGCAACTGGAGGTGCCACCTACAGCTGGACTGGCCCTGCTGGTTTTACTTCCACCTTGGCCACTCCATCATTGATTGCCCAAACTACCTCTGCAGGCCAATATAATCTAACCGCCATTAACCAATATGGATGCACCAATTCCACCTTCGTAAATGTATTGGTAAAGCCTAAGCCAATCATCACTTTTAGCAGTACACAAAAAATCTGCGAAGGGGATGCCGCTACTTTACAAGCTGGTGGAGGCATAACCTACCAATGGTCACCCGCTTCAGGATTATCAGATGTAAATATTGCTGATCCAATAGCCAGACCAACGGATACCACCAACTACCAGATTGTCATTACTGGTTCAAATAATTGCTCGGATACCGCTACTGTGCTAATAAATGTATTAAAAAAGCCAACTGCTTTTGCCGGCCCAGATAAATCATTATTTATTGGACAATCCACCAAATTAGATGCCCTAGTAGGTGGTACGAATGTTAGTTTCGCATGGTCGCCGGTAAGTTTTTTAAATAGCCCTTTATTGGTGCAACCAACCTCATCCCCTTTAGATGATATATTGTACACGCTCACTGTAAAATCAAATGATGGTTGTGGGGAGGCAATTGACAAGGTATTTATTAAAGTTTATAAAGAAATATATGTGCCTTCTGCATTTTCTCCTAATGATGATGGGCGAAACGACCATTGGCGTATTGTAGCATTGATAGGTTTTCCGAAAGCAACCATAATGGTTTATAACCGGCTTGGTCAAACTGTATTTGAAGGCTCGAGTAATAAAATGGAATGGGACGGAACTTTCAAAAGCCAGCAAGCTCCAATGGGTGCCTACACTTACGTTATCGATTTAAAAAATGGAAGTCCTTTAAAAAAAGGAATGGTCACCATAGTAAGATGATTTTTTTTCTCCCGCTTATTGTATGTTAACAAAAATCAGCCAACCAACAAGTCGTAGCATTGGCTGGCAATCTCCTGCTCTTCATTGGTAGCGATCACCCATATTTTTACTTTTGAATTGGCTGCAT
>JBIIVV010000225.1:0-5331 GCA_044339235.1 Ferruginibacter sp. | reverse complement strand
AAATGGTCATCCTTTTCAGTAGGAATATCAAAACCCAACACATAAGTCATTCCGCTACATCCACCCCCTTTTACCCCTACACGCAGCAAATTGCTTTTATCAAAATCAATTTCATTCATCAAGCGCGTAACTTCTACCACTGCACCTTGCGTTAGACTAACGGGAGCTGCTATCAATGTTTCCATAAATTTCACTTTATTTATGTAAAGGTATCAATTATTTTAAAAAATGCCCATATCCTAGTTTTTCGAAAGAAGGAAATATTAGTGCCATATTGTTGTATTTTTGTAAAAAAACATGCTACTATTTGAAGTTGGAATTGTGGAAATACAAGGAATAGCAATGGTCCTAATCATTGGGTTAGTTTTTCACTTATTGACCGAACTTCGGTTGGTAAAAAGTGAAATCAGAGCAAAACAGCCTGAAAAAGCCGTCAATGGACAGTTAATACTGCAAGCTTATGAAAGACTTGCCTTGCTAGCCGATAGAATCTCCCTGAAAAACCTCGTAACTAGGATGCACTCCACTGTCCTAACTGCTGCAGAATTACAAGCAGGGTTGATAGAAACCATTCGCAGTGAATATGAGCATAATATCACTCAACAAATCTATATCAACTCGGAGGTGTGGAAAGCAGTCACCAATTTGAAGGAACAAAATATTTTTATCATCAACCAACTGGCAACCATATTGGATCCCCAGGCCAATGCAATAGAACTAACCAAACTTATTTTGGAATACTGTACTAATAACAATGCTGAATTAAGTCAATTGGTATTAGATGCCATTCAATTTGAAGTGAAAAAATTATTATAAGTTTAGAAATACTATCATTGCCTTTATGAAAAAGAAGTTTACAGATTCCGGTATTGAAATCAAGGAAGTTTATACCAATTTCGACCTTGGGCCAATACCCAACGAATTGCCCGGTAAATTTCCTTTTACTAGAGGTGTACAGGCAGATATGTATCGGGGAAAATTATGGACCATGCGGCAATATGCCGGATACAGTACTGCACAACAAAGTAACCAACGGTATCATTATTTATTATCCCTTGGGGTTAATGGATTGAGTGTAGCCTTCGACCTTCCCACCCAAATCGGATACGACAGTGACCATGCCCTCGCTGAGGGGGAAGCAGGTAAAGTGGGAGTTGCCATAGATTCGCTAGAAGATATGGAAGCTTTATTTAAAGGAATACAACTCGAGGAGATTACCACTTCAATGACCATCAATTCAACTGGTTTAATCTTGCTGGCTTTCTATATTGCACTGGCAAAAAAACAAGGAGCAGACCTAAGTAAAATTTCAGGTACTATTCAAAATGATATTTTAAAAGAGTATGCAGCCAGAGGAACTTATATTTTTCCTCCAACCCCCTCCATGCGTATCACCACCGATATATTTGAATGGTGTGAAAAGGAAATCCCAAAATGGAATACCATTTCAATTTCGGGTTACCATATCAGGGAAGCAGGAAGCACCGCAGTACAGGAAATTGCATTCACCTTAAGTAACGGGAAGGCATATGTAAAAGCGGCCTTGGAAAAAGGAATGGATATCAATACACTGGGTAAACGACTCTCCTTCTTTTTCAATGCCCACAATAATTTATTCGAAGAAGTAGCCAAATTTAGGGCTGCAAGAAAAATCTGGGCGATCATCATGAAAGGGCTTGGTGCAACAGATCCAAAGGCAATGATGCTGCGCTTTCACACACAAACAGGTGGAGCTACCCTCACAGCTCAACAACCACTCAACAACATTACCCGTGTTGCACTACAAACACTTGCCGCCGTATTGGGCGGTACGCAAAGTCTGCATACCAACAGCTATGATGAAGCCCTCAATTTACCCAGTGAAGAAGCTGCTGGCATTGCGCTTAGCACACAGCAAATTGTAGCCTACGAAACGGGTGTACCTGATACCGCTGATCCGCTGGCAGGTAGTTTTTTTGTAGAAAGCCTAACCAATGAAATAGAAACCAACGCTTGGGATATCATTACAAAAATTGATGCGATGGGTGGCAGTGTTGCGGCAATTGAACAGGGTTATATGCAAGATGAAATTGCAAAAAGTGCCTATGATTATCAACGAAAGATTGAAACAGGAGAAAAAATTATCGTAGGCGTCAATAAATTCCAATCCGACAAAAAAAATAATTCCAGCGGATTTAAAATCAACGATAGCATCCGCCAGGATCAGATTGATCAGCTTACGGCACTAAAAGCCAAAAGAGATAATAAAAAAGTACAGGAATGCTTACTTCAAATTAATCAAGCAGCCAGTGGCAGTAGCAACCTCATGCCTTTCGTATTGGATGCGGTGGAAAACTATTGCACGCTCGGAGAAATCTCAGATGAATTAAGAAAAGTTTTTGGAGAGTATAAATAAGCGGTGCACAAAAAGATGTCATCTTGATAGCTAGATCCTACAAGGCAATCACTTATTTAAAAATTGACTCCAGCTTTCTTTCCAAATCAGCTCCCCTCAAATTTTTTCCAATAATTATTCCATCAGGACCTATCAGGAAATTTTGGGGAATACTACTTATCTGGTACTGTTGTGCTACCGCATTTGTCCAGCCCTGCAAATCACTTACATGACCCCAGGCAAGTCCATCTATTGCAATTGCTTCTACCCAAGCGGATTTGGTTTTGTCTAATGAAACCCCCAGTACTGTAAAATTTTTCTCCTTGTACTTGTTAAAATTAGCCACCACATTGGGGTTTTCCTGCCTACAAGGCCTGCACCAACTTGCCCAAAAATCAATCAGCACATACTTACCACGGTAGGAACTAAGGCGAATGGGTTTGCCAGTTGTATCGGCCTGCGTAAAATCTGCTAACACAGTGCCAATGGCATTTCTTTTTGAATCAGCAATTTGCTGGGCAACATAATTACCCATGGGCGTATTTTTCACTTCTGCCGATAAAAGCTTAAACAATTCTTCTGTTTTACCAACCTCCATATTTAATTGACTATACCTAATAACGGCCAGGGGTGCAACGAAGGAAGCAGTTTGTCTTTTCACGAAATTTTCTATGGCTGCCATTGCACTTGCCACTTCCTGGGCATCATGTACCGCATTTTCAGCAAATAATCTTTGATATGGAGCTAATAACTGATTGAGTTTTGTAAAATCAGTGTGAGACAAAGAACCAGTAATTACAGCGGCTTCTATAGAATCCTTTACCCCGGTAATATTCACCTTACTGTTATCCAAAAACAAAGTGATGTAAGGAGGTTTTTTATCAAATAAAATAATTTTAAAATCAGGGGTTACGAGTTTTCCATTGAATGAAAATGCATTCTTACTGATAGTTGTTTCAGCCTCCGGCGCCCCAGTTTGTCCATTGAGTAATGAAACAGTAGTGCCATCCGCAAACCCCTTAATGAATCCTTCAATAGTAAATCCACCTGCCGTTTTTAAAGTTCCTGATTTAGCAGGAGCCGACAATGGTTTTGCAGCAGAAGTAGATTTTTTGCCGGTTTGATTTTGAGCAAACAATAGGGATGGAATGAATAGAAACAAAAACAACAAATTCTTCATGTAGACTGATTTAAGCATGTAATTTAATTTTTTTTGTCGAAATGAACTAAGCCAGCACCATATTTAAGAATTCTTTAGTAGAAAGATCAATGTCAGTGGACTTTTCCAACGCCTTTATATAGGCTGTTCCAATAATGGCGCCATTGGTATATTGACAGGCTGATTGAAAAGTTGCCTTATCTTTTATTCCAAAACCCACCAGAATGGGATTGCTCAATTGCATTGCCTGCAATCGTTTAAAATAATCTGATTGGTCGGCAATCGCCTTGTTATTACCCGTAGTGGAGGAAGAAGATACTGCGTATAAAAAACCACTACAAAGGCTATCAATTTTACGGATCCTTTCTTCACCCGTTTCAGGGGTTACCAAAAAAATAAATTTAAGCTGGTATTGGTCAAACAATTGTTGATAGTCCGTTTCAAATTCGTACATCGGTAAATCGGGCAAAATAACTCCATCCACCCCTACCGCTGCTGCAGCTTCACAAAACTTTTGAAGACCAAATTGCAAAATTGGATTCATGTATCCCATTAAAATAATAGGAAGATGAATGGTTTCACGGATGTTTTTCAACTGTTCAAAAAGTACAGGGATACTCATTCCATTTTCCAGCGCAATCAAATTACTTTGCTGTATCACGGGTCCATCTGCCAAGGGATCACTATAAGGCATCCCGATTTCGATAATATCCGCTCCATTATTTTGCAATGAACTTAGCACTTCCACCATGCTGTTCAAATGAGGATAGCCTGCAGTGCAATACACATTTAATATCGAATGCTTTTTTTTCTTAAATAGCGCATCAATTCTGTTCATAATTTATTGGATATTTCCAGTCGTTTTGATGATTGAATTTATTACAGGAAAACTACAAATATTTCATATAAGTATCCAGATCCTTATCCCCTCTTCCACTTAGACAAATGACTACCACATCTGTTTTTTCGAAATGCATATCGTTCAAAACTGAAAAAGCGTGTGCAGTTTCCAATGCAGGAATGATACCCTCGGTTCTGCTAATTTCAAAAGCTGCTTCAAGGGCTTCTTTATCCGTAGCACTCATAAAAGTACCCCGCCCACTTTTATATAAATGAGCATGCAATGGTCCTATTCCCGGATAATCCAATCCTGCTGAAATACTGTGGGGTTCTACTACCTGTCCATCCTCGGTTTGCATTAACAGGCTCTTACTGCCATGCAAAATACCCGGCTTTCCCAATTGGGTAGTAGCGGCGCTCATTCCACTGCTAATGCCACAACCTGCTGCTTCCACTGCCACTAGTTTCACCGATAAATCATCAAGAAAATGATAGAAGGCACCAGCTGCATTACTTCCTCCACCCACACAAGCAATCACATGCGTAGGAAGGGAACTACCCGTTTTTTCGAGCAACTGTTTTTTTATTTCTTCACTGATTACACTTTGAAACCTTGCTACCATATCGGGATACGGATGAGGGCCAACTACACTCCCAATAATATAATGGGTATCCACCGGATTGTTGATCCAGTCTCTGATTGCCTCATTGGTAGCATCCTTTAAGGTTTTACTACCACTTACTGCTGGTACTACCTTAGCACCCAACATCTTCATACGGGCTACATTTGGCGCCTGCCGCTCAATATCTTTTTCCCCCATATACACAATGCATTCCAACCCCTTCAGCGCACATACAGTGGCTGTAGCTACTCCATGCTGACCAGCACCCGTTTCTGCAATGATTCTTTTTTTTCCGAGTCGCTCTGCAAGCAGTATTTGCCCTACCGTATTATTAA
>JBIIVV010000224.1:0-5366 GCA_044339235.1 Ferruginibacter sp. | reverse complement strand
TTGCACCGCACTGATCCTGGACCTGGCGGATTTTATGATAACATGGGCTCACCAGAATCATGGAAAAGAATCGTTGCAAAAAAAACATGGCAAGAAGATCCTAGCAGCCTTGAGTCTCCAAGGGTTAGTTTTGGGGTAGGCTTAACAGGTGTAGATTGGGTGCATGAAATTATTGCAAAAGGATTTGAAGGCAAAACCACCCCACTTGCCTGGATGAATCAGATCAATACATTGTATGAAACTCCACTAGAAATGGTGTATGATTCATTAGATCCGGAAGGAAGTTACTTGATTCGCATAGCCTATACCGGTAGATTCCGTTCAAGCGTTCAGTTAATGGCAGATGGAGTGCTGATTCATCCCTATATCAGAATGGGTAAAAAGCCAATAGTAGAATTTCCACTTCCTACCAAAATCACTAAAGACGGGAAACTGCGACTAACATTTTCCTGCGGACTAAAAGTGGATGGAGAAGGGGAACGAGGCACCCAGGTGGCTGAAATTTGGCTGATCAAGCATTCAACGCATTAAATCAACTGATGCGCTGAATACTATTCATCTAACTTCTATAATACTTTAATTCGTAAAATCAATTTAGTCTAATCGAATTGAGTTATATTCATTGCCAGTTATTATTTTTTAACACAAGGAACAAATATTATTCCTTTACTTAAGAAGCACCAAACCATAAGTTAATTTATGAAAAAAAAATCTTGCTTGCTGATCGGTTGTATTGTTTTGCTTTCAATTGTTTCTGCGCAATCAATTAGATTAAAAAATGATAATTTAAATCTAGTTGTTTCAGCTAGCGGACAAATATCAGAGATATCCGATCCGTCAACGAATAAAAACTACTTGGCTGTTGGCCAGCAGGCTCCATTACTAAAAATCAGGGTTGCGAATGAATGGGAAGAGTCGAATATGGCCAGTTTCTCAAAGGAGAAAAATACCATTACACTTAGTTTTCCCAGCGCTAAAGTTGCTGCCACTATTAAGATTACCCAAAATAAAACTCACTTTGTTTTCGAATTGATTCAGCTAAGTTTAAAAAACAAAGTGAATGCAGTTGTGTGGGGGCCCTATCCAACAAGCATCAATAAAACAATCGGTGAGGTGGTAGGCGTAGTAAGGGATGGAGAATTTGGCATCGGGATTCAATGCTTAAATACAAAAACCATTGGAGGAATTCTTAAAAATAGTGAGGGGGCAGATGATTCTCGTGGGTCAGTTGCAATTAAACAGGAGTATGGGAGCAGTCTGCAGGCATTTAGTCTTGATAGATCCAAGCCAAGGAAGATAAAAGTTTGGGGTGAAAATTATCCAGACATGCCAGTGGATGCTATCCCAAACGAGACCACCATTGGTTCGAAGATTGCATTGTTCGGCTGTCCGGAAAAAGAAATACTGAGTCGCATTGGTACAATCGAGCTTAAGGAAGGGCTTCCGCATCCGATGATTAATGGTAACTGGATAAAACAATCTCCCGAAACAGGCCGTGCATATCTAATTTCCGATTTCAACGAGACCAATATCGACGAGATGATTGCTTATACGCATCAAGCAGGATTGGCATCGTTGTATCATGAGGGACCTTTTCAATCATGGGGTCACTTTGTTCTCGATCCAAAAAGTTTTCCCAATGGAAATGCAGGAATGAAAGCTTGCGTAGATAAAGCTGCAAAGATTGGTTTGCATATTGGCGTTCACACCTTAAGTTCATTTATCAATACCAATGATCCCTATATAACTCCAATTCCTGATAAACGATTGGCCCTTACCGGCTCATCTACCCTCAGCGAAGCGATTGATACTGCAGCAAATGAAATTACGGTGGAATCGAATCAGTACTTCAAAAATACGAAGCCTAGTACGCTCCACGCCGTAATGATAGGAGAAGAAATCATTCGTTTTCGCGAAGTGACATCACAGCCACCCTATAAATTACTCGACTGCAGCCGGGGAGCCTTTGGAACGAAAGTTGCCAATCACCCAAAAGGGGAAATAGCCGGTATGATGCTTGATTATCCATACCAAACCCTATTTCCTAATTTCAAATTACAGCAAGAAATTGCAGGAAATCTTGGCCGATTTTTCTCCGAAACCGGCGTTTCACATATGGATTTTGATGGGCATGAAGGATGTATTTCTTCCGGCGAAGGTGATTATGCGATGCAGGCATTTGCCGAAAAGGTATTCCGCGAAACCAACCATACCCTTGTGAATGGAACGAGCAGATCAAGTCACTACTATTGGCATATCTGCCATTATTGGAACTGGGGAGAGCCCTGGTATGGAGGATTTCGAGAATCACAGGGAGATTACCGGCTAGAAAATCAGCCATTTTTGGAACGCAATTATATGCCGAATATGCTGGGATGGTTTCTTCTTTCAGCAACCACCACCCAGGAAGACATCGAATGGATGATGGCAAGGGCTGCAGGATATAATGCAGGATTCGCTATGGTAGCTTCATATAAAAGCCTTAAAAATAACCCAAATACAAATCAATTACTTGATTTAATCAAGCTATGGCAAGAGGCCTATAAAAAGAAAATTTTCTCTACTGATCAAATTGTCCGGTTGAAAAATCCGGAAAATGATTTTCACCTTGTGAAAACAGCAGCCGAATGGAAACTTTACCCGTTTAAGAAATACAAATTTGAACATACCAAACAGCTGCTGCAACCCGGACAACCCACCTTCTCGGAATGGGAATTTGAAAATAAGGATGAAAAACAGCCACTGAACTTTAACCTAACGATCATGGGAAAAGAGGGGAAAATCTATAACCCATGGATTGAGCTAGATGGTTATTATAAACTTGAATTGCCGGGTGAATTTAACGCAGGATTTTCAATCGTTTGTGATGGCGAAAAAATAAAATTATATAATGAGAAGGGCAGGTTTAATAATGAGATCCCTTTGAGCAAGCCTATTCCTGAATTGGCCGAAGGGGAGCATACTATCAAATTTGACTGCGCATTTTCAGACGAAAGTCAGTTGAAAATCAGATCAGTTTTTAAAACTATCCGCAAGCCTGAAATCATCCATAATTAGCACAAATCATTTACCCACCACTACGGATTAAATCAATAAAAAATGCAAACAATTGATAAACAACTGTTTGCATTAATAAGGGGCGGAGACTGAGGGATTCGAACCCTCGAAACAGTTACCCGTTTACACGCTTTCCAAGCGTGCTCCTTCAGCCACTCGGACAAGTCTCCGGTTAAAAAACCGTTTCAATATTGATGAAAAGGCCATTTTTGAGGCATTTCAAGGAGTTACCTCCAAAAATTGCCCCTTTTTCGGGAGCGCAAAAATACAGTTTCGCTGCTTATAAGCCGAATATTTTTTCTGCATTCGCTGAAGTGATCGTTGCCACCGTTTCTATAGGGCAGTTTTTTATTGCTGCCAACTTTTCAACCACATATTTCAAGTAACTGCTCTCGTTTCTCTTTCCTCTAAAAGGAACTGGGGTAAGGTAAGGTGCATCCGTTTCCAGCACAAGGTGCTCCAGGTCGATTTTGGAAAGCACATCCACCAATCCTGAATTTTTGTAGGTTACCACCCCACCTATGCCAAGGTAAAAGCCCGCATCAATAATTTCACGGGCGCTTTCATAACTGCCACTGAAACAATGAAAAATTCCCCTCAGTCCTTTTGGAACGTACTCCTTTACAATATCAATGGTTTGCTGCATTGCATTGCGAGTATGAATTACAATAGGCAGCCCAAGATCAATCGACCATTCAATCTGGCTCCTAAAAGCAAGCACCTGCTCTGCCGCAAATGTTTTATCCCAATAATAATCTAGTCCTATCTCCCCTATTGCAGCAAAATTTCTTTTGCCCAACCAATCTTTCACTATTGCTAATTCTTGTTGAAAATTTTCCTTTACATAACAAGGGTGCAAGCCCATCATGGCAATACATTTTCCTGGAAACTTTTGCTCCAATTCAAGCATGGCTGGAATAGACGCGCTGTCAATACCGGGCAAATAAAACTTTCCAACTCCTTCTGAAAAGGCCCTTTGCAAAACTGCATCCAAGTCTTTTTCAAACTCATCCGCATAAAGATGGCAGTGCGTATCAACTAATTGCATTAGAAAATAAAAGTTTTAAAATAAAAATAATAACAATCTGTTTAATATTCTATAATTTTTCAAATCAAAGACATAACAGCGAATTTAAAAAAACATATACATATTATTTATATGCTTTTAATTTCAAACTACTAAGTAAATTGCAAGAGTTTTCATAGGGTACGGATTAAAACGGGCCAGGGTTTCTACCCAGGCCCACTTTTTTTTATCTCATTACCTATTCCTTCTATTCTATTTCAACCCGCATTTAAACTGTCTATTTTTTCAAATCGATATCCTTGTTGTTTAAAGTAATCCAACATTTTTGGCAAAGTATAGCTCATTTTAACAAATGCTTTTTCGCTATCGTGAAATACTACAATAGAACCATTTCCAGTGCTTTTCAATACGTTTCGCAAACAACTTTCCTTAGTACGTTTACCATCAAAGTCGCCACTCAAAACAGTCCACATGACAGGCCTTAGCTTGAAATTTGCTTTCGCCAAAAGCCTTAGCTGAAAGGGGGTGATTTTTCCATAGGGAGGCCTAAAAAGAGAAGAATCAATGTACTGCTTTGCTTTTGCAATATTGTCCATATACATAGCATCCGCTGTTTTCCATCCATTGAGGTGATTGAATGTATGGTTCCCTACTGCATGCCCTTCAGCAACAATCCGTTGATAGATTACCGGCTGTTCTACCACATTTTTTCCAATGCAAAAAAAACTAGCCTTAGCCTGATACTCCTTCAACGTATCCAACACGAATGGAGTCGCTTCAGGATGTGGCCCATCATCAAAAGTCAGATAAATCACTTTTTCATGATCGGGCATTTTCCAAATGCAACTTGGATAGCATTTCATCAACCACCAGGGCGTTTTAATAAAATAAAACATTCGCAACATTTTTTAAGAGCCCCTTTTTTAATTAAAGATAAGTAACAATAGTACAAATTGGCTTCAATACGAAAATTCCAATACATGGAATCATTTTATATACTGTTAAAAACATTTACGACTTCTCTGTATCCTGTTTCAACAGCACCATGAACAGTTTGACGATATGTTTCTATCGACTTTAATGTTCAAAAAAAGGCAATACAAGTAGTTTGAACTTCAACTAACAAAGCTGCCCTGAAACGAATTACACACCATCTTTATTATTAATTATTTGTAATAAATATATTAATTGAAATCCATTAAAACTTTCTCAAAGTCATGAATTGGTTGTAATGAAATCTCCGTACCAGTTTCTCCATTTACAGAATAATCAAATGGATTGT
>JBIIVV010000256.1:0-4487 GCA_044339235.1 Ferruginibacter sp. | reverse complement strand
GATATATCTGGTGGCAGGGCAACATATTGAGGGCTTATTGTGGGATAGATTCTTTTCTAAAATGAGATTATTGAAAGGTTAAAAGAATTAGTTGCATTTACAAAATGTAAATAGCGGTATATATACTTATAATTACAACTATTGGGGTTTAATTCAATTTTTACTTTAACCGAAAATTATATTTCTAACTAATCGATGAAAAAAATAGTAACACAATTCCTCACTGCCAACGAAACCGGTAAAATCCATCCGCTGAAAATCGGACATATCAACGATTCTTTTATCGTTGATAGCAAAACAACCGGCGGAGAATCTTATTTTCTCCAAAAAATAAACCATCATATTTTCCGAAATGTGGCAGGTATGCAGGACAATATCCGTTTGCTAACCGACCATCTACGAGCAAAACTTGCTGCCGCCGGCGAAAGTGATATTGAGCGAAAATTGCTTCGGCTTGTCCCCACTAAAACAGGTGGATGGTACTATCAGGATGCTGGTGGTTCGTTTTGGCGAATGTATGTAAACATTGAGAACACGCACAGCTACGATGTGATTACACCAGAGTTGGCATACAAAGCCGGTGAGGCTTTCGGAAACTTTCAATGCATGTTGTCCGATATTTCGCACGATCAGTTAATCGAAACCATTCCCAATTTCCATAATATGGAATTTCGGTTGGAACAATTTCGAGAAGCAGTTCGTAATAATGCAGCAGGACGAGTGTCTGACACGCAATCGATGATTGACGAAATAGAAAAACGTGCCAACGAAATGTATATGCCTGAACGATTGTTTCGCGAGGGCAAATTACCCAAACGCATTAACCACTGCGACACAAAAGTCAACAACCTGCTTTTTGACGAAAATGACGAACCTATTTGTATTGTGGATATGGATACAGTAATGCCCGGTTTTGTATTGTCCGACTTTGGCGATTTTATGCGTACCGCAGCCAATTCCGGCGCCGAAGACGACGCCGATCTCTCCCGCATTGGTGTAAACATGGAAGTGTTCGAAGCTTATACACGTGGCTACTTGAAAAAAGCCAATTTTCTTACACCAGTTGAACTCGAAAATCTGGCTTTTGGAGCAAAACTAATGAGCTATATGCAAACCGTCCGCTTCTTTGCCGACTACCTGAATGGCGATACCTATTACAAAATTCAATCGCCACAACACAATTGGCAACGGACCCTGGCCCAGTTCCGTTTGTTGCAAAGTCAGGAAGAGAATTTTGAGAAAATGCAAAAAATAGTAATGAGTTGCAACTAAATTCATGAAGGAATTTCGCAACAAAAAGGCCGTGCAAGCAGTGTGGCAGATGCGTTGCAATTACTTACTGCTGTAAAAGAGTTAGGATGCAATTTTGTACGAACAGCGCATTATTCGCAAAATGAACACATCGTACGTCTGGCCGAAATAATTAGTATAATGCTCTGGGAAGAAATACCTGTTTGGCAGGGCATACAGTTTACTAACCCGGTTATTTTTAATAAAGCCCAGGTAATGCTGTAAGAAATGTTACAAAGGGATAAAAGCCGTTGTGGCATTATTATTTGGAGTCTGTCTAATGAAACTGCAACAGGCATAGAAAGAAATAAAGTGTTGCTTAAGATGGCCGGGCTTTGCCGCAGCCTCGATTCTACTCGGCTGGTATCATCTGCTTTCGATCATTTTAAATACAAAGGCCAAAAAATGATAATAGATGATTCGTTGGCCTATGCGCTTGATGTGCTTGCCACTAATAAATATATGGGTTGGTATATGCCATGGCCTGCCGAACCGGGGAATGTAACTTTGGAGAGTAAGTTCAATAAACCTATTATTATGTCTGAGTTTGGCGTCGAAGCAAATTTTGGAATTCATGGAGCTGATGACAATGCAAATTTATGGCCAGAAGAATACCAGGAAAAGGTTTACAGGGACAATATTAACATGCTTAGTAAAATCCCTTTTTTGTGAGGTACATGTCCATGGGTATTATTTGATTTTAGAACGCCCTGGATTATGCAGCCTGAATTTCAGGATGGCTGGAACCGGGAAGGCCTGCTTTCCGGCAAAGGTGAAAGAAAGCAAGCATGGTACATTATGAAGAAGTTTTACGAAGAAAAAAGTATGCAACAAGTAAATATTAAAAAATGAAAAGATAGTTCAGAAATAGGAATAATTATATTGGCTGAACTTTGATATCTGTCTTGATTTAAGGGATCATTATAAAAAAGGCAGCTATACGAACTACTAAATAAACCGGATAAAACATTTTATTCAGGTAACTGGTAATTGATGAATTAAGCTTTATTTTAAAAACAAACTGTTCCTGTACTGCCTGGGCGAAATACCCATTTGTTTTTTAAATAACCTGGAGAAATAATAAGGATCGTCAATGCCAATTTTAAAACCTATTTCGCTGATGCTGTAATGGTTGGCATGGATAAGTTGGCAAGCCCGTTGAATCTTCAGAAGATTAAAATAAGCAATGGGTGAGTAGCCGGTCTCCTGTTTGAATTTTTTATAGAAAAATGAAGTAGACATGCCGAGTTGTTTGGCAATACCTTCCACCAAAACTGGGTTGGAAATATTGTTTTGCATATAAGTAATAGCAGCATTGGTTATGTTGGATGATGAGTCCTGTACAACAGAAATACTATTAAAACTTTCGGAGGAGATGAAAGTACCCAGGTAATGCGGAAGAATAAGATTGGCATAAACCAGGTTCGACACACTAAAGCCTTTAGAAAAAACATCAAAGATCTTTGTAAACAGGCTGGTGCGTTCTGCGGAATAAATAGTTTTTAGAGGTGTTTGTATCCCTTTCAGGATAGCAGCATCAATCAGATCATTTTTACCCTTACCTGAAATATGCATCCAGTAAATACTCCATGGTTTATCAGGCGATGCACCATAACTGTGCGCTGCCCCGGCAGGGATAAAAAATGCCTCTCCTGTTTTCAAAAGAATTGTATTCTTGTGAATTTTAATCCATCCTTCCCCGTCAATACAATGTAAAAATACTATGGCCTTTGCCATCCCATGGGGTCGTTTAAAATAGTGATGGGCTGCCTGTGGATAAATTCCCATGCGACTGATGTATAGCTGGTTTATTAGTGGCAGGCTATTGCACTGGAACAGTATGGTCATTTATGCAAAAGACATAATAAATATCACAGGCTGTAAGGATAGAACAGCCCGTAAAATGCTGCAATTAATCCGCGAAAAATATAGGAAAGAAAAGAATGGTTTGATATCCATTAGTGAGTTTTGCGAGTACACCGGTTTAAGAGAAACAGATGTAAAAAATTACATGCGGTATTAGCTATTTAAAGACAATACAAAGCAGTGTCCCATTCCAGTTAAAGGCATAGATGAAGTATGAGGTCAATTAAATGGAAACAAATACAGATAAATAAAAGGAGAGTAAATCGAGCGTCATGAAATTAATGAAGATTGAAACGCAATAGGGTAGCGGTTTCTATTAATTGGTACAGTTCCCTGCAGATGTCTTTTAAACCCGGCCTCGGAATACAAGAATCCATTCAGTAAACCGGATGAGCTCGACAAACAATTGATAAGCAAAGCAGAATATCGGGATCAAGATCCGCTGCGATAAGATTACCATCGACCGGCTGATTGTCAACCAGGAGTTTGACTAAAGGCCGTAAATGCAGTCGGGCAGGGAATTTATGACGGGTAATGAAGGACCATCCGTTGCCTTTTTTTTCACTAGCCGTTTGCCAACAATAAAGGAGCGGAAATAGTTGGAGGCAAAATTTATTCAGAAATGTCTGTTGCCTTAATTTTTTTTATCTTGCCATTTTCAGAGAAAACAAGGTAGCCGTCCGTCTGACGCTTGGATTTTAATAATTTTTTAAATGTCAAATCAAGCCCTTTTTTAATTTTATTTCGCAATTCGTCATTGCTTTCGATGTTAGTTTTCATTTGCACTCTTTTTAATGGTAGACCAAGTTGACAAATTATATACAGTGGTTTCCACTGCAGCTTTTCCTTCGGCAATAAATTTATTAGTTCTGGTTGAATTATCAATGACCAGCCAATAGTCACATAAATTTACAAAATTTCGTAGTAAGTTTTTTAATCCCTTTTTGTATCTTCTGATTATTATCGCTTCGGGTATATTGTGTCCACCCTCTGCAACCCTTGATTTTACCCTTTCGATGGCTAAATTAACATCATTGAGCCAAAAAAATAAAAGCGTAATTTTATATCCCCTCGCCCTGGCTAATTTTATGGTAGACTGATAAGACAAAGTAGTCAAAGTGGTTTCAATTGCAAAATCTACATTTTGTTCAATTAATAAATCAATTCTTGCTACCATCAACCTTCCAGCATGAAAAGATACTGTTTCGGGCTGAAAGGGCGATAGGCCTCTAGCTATCTCGTCCGCATTTACAAATTCTTTGCAACTCAGCATTTCCGGCAAAATAGTGTAAGATGCCGTTGTCTTGCCAGCTCCATTACAACCTGCTATT
>JBIIVV010000276.1:0-4170 GCA_044339235.1 Ferruginibacter sp. | reverse complement strand
TGTCATACTTTAAGGTTCCAGCGTCCGTATAATATCTTACATCAATATTGGGATACATATTGGAATAGGTAACCGCTTGAAAAATTTTACAATTGCTTTGCCATTTGGCTGGGTCATTTCCTAAAAAATAATTGTTGTAACTGGGCAAAGCTTTATCGGGAGATACTAGCACATTTTTCATTGCTCCCACAAAACTTACCTTATAGGCATGCGAACGTAAAGTGCTATTTTGGGAAAAACGTAAAGTGCTATTTTGGGAAATAAGAGCAGTTTTAATTTCGGGTTTACCATGTTTATCATGATTATCAAGTTTGTCATGGTTATCATGGTTATAATGGTCATATACCTCTTTGGGCAAATGACCATGTACTAAATCAGCCATTGCTTTCAGGTCATCAGTATTGTGTTGCAATACTGTAAACCCATTTTGCTCCATAAAGAATGTACCCGACTGAACATCGGCCTTGAAATTCACTTTACTATCCCACTGACCTTTGTTTTCAATAAATTGCAATTGCGCCATTATAGGCGACACCATGGCCACCGACAATAAAAGGCTACCAATTAGGCTGAAATATGATTTAAGAAATTTCAAGAAAAGTTTTTTACAATTTACTGAACTATGACCAATAAAACAATGCAAAGTTTACTCAAAGAATAATATAACTATGAGATTTTACTCCATACTGTTTTGCCGTTTTGAATTTGGAGATAATTCTTCACCTGCAAATTTTCTGCCAAACTCAGATCTGGGTCATTTTCAACTATTTCAACAGCAATGTTTTTGGCTACTTCTAGCATTGCCCTATCTTGAATGATATTGGCTATTTTGAAGTCCAATAGCCCACTTTGCCTGGTACCCTCCATGTCGCCAGGGCCACGTATTTCAAGGTCTTTTTCTGCTACCTTGAAGCCATCATTGGTAGCACACAGAATCTTGAGTCTTTCCCTTCCATCTTGGGATATTTTATTACCTGTTAACAAAATGCAAAAACTTTTTTCACTACCCCTTCCTACCCTTCCTCTTAACTGATGTAATTGTGAAAGGCCGAATTTTTCAGCGCTTTCTATCACCATCACAGACGCATTGGGCACGTTTACCCCCACTTCAATTACGGTGGTACTCACCATTATCTGTGTATCACCGGTTACAAACCTTTGCATGTTGGTTTGCTTTTGGTCGCCCTTCTGCCTTCCATGAACCATGCTGATCCAATATTTAGGTTCCGGAAAAAACGATTTCACCTCTTCAAACCCCTTCATTAGATTTTCATAATCCAAGGTGGCGGATTCTTCAATCAAAGGATAAACAATGTAAGCCTGCCGTCCCTTTCCAATTTCCTTTTTTATAAAATCCATCACCTGGGGGCGCTTATTTTCAAACTGATGAATGGTTTCAATGGGTTTTCTTCCGGGTGGCAATTCATCGATTACACTGTAATCAAGGTCGCCATAAGCCGTTAAGGCCAGTGTTCTTGGGATAGGCGTTGCCGTCATTACTAGGATATGAGGAGGAAGCGAATTTTTTTTCCATAACCTTGCTCTTTGGGCTACCCCAAATTTATGCTGCTCATCAATAACCGCAAATCCCAGATTTTTAAACAACACTTTATCTTCTATCACCGCATGCGTTCCAATTAATATGGATAAGGATCCGTCCTCACAGGCTTGTAGAATTTCTTTCCGTTTTTTGGCAGGAGTAGATCCCGTAAGCAATTTAACCGAAATGGGCATTTCCTTAAGCAATTCGGAAATGCTGATAAAATGTTGCTGTGCCAAAATTTCGGTAGGGGCCATGATCACACTCTGGAAACCATTGTCAGCCGCAATTAGCATGCTTAGTAAGGCTACGATAGTCTTACCACTTCCCACATCACCCTGAAGCAGCCTGTTCATTTGTTTTCCAGTACCTGTATCTTTCCTAATTTCCTTTAACACCATTTTTTGAGCGTTGGTTAATTGAAAAGGGAGGTATTGATTATAAAATGTATTAAACAGATTGCCTACTTTATCAAATACCCAACCTTTACTAAACCGATGGCGGGTACTTCTAATCATACCCAATCGCAATTGAGCAAAAAACAATTCTTCAAATTTCAACCTTCTCACCGCATGGGTATAGAGGTCATCGGATGATGGAAAATGAATATTGCAAAAGGATTCCCATCTTGAAATAAAACGATATTGAACAACCACCGCATCGGGAAGGTTTTCGGGAAAGTCTTTGGGTGACAACAACTGTAATAAGGCATAAGTTAACTTACCTATCGCCCTGCCACTAAGCCCCCTTGCTTTTAACTTTTCGGTAGAGGGATAAATAGGTTCAAGGAATTTTTTTCCGCCCGCTTTTTCAGGTGTGAATATTTCAATTTCCGGATGCACTAGCTGCACCTTATTCATAAAAAAGCTCAGCTTCCCAAAAACCAAGTATAGATCTCCGTTATGAAGTGTTTTTTCAACCCAGCTGATGCCCTGAAACCAGGTGAGTTCAATTTCGCCGGTATCGTCTTGCAAATAAGCAACTAGGCGCTTGGCTCTTTTTTCGCCAATGATTTCAAAGCGGGATAGGCGACCAGCAACCTGGGCGTATTCAGTTGCAGGAGTAAGGTTTGCTATTTTGTCAACACGGGTTTTATCAATATGCCGAAAAGGGTAATATTCAAGCAGGTCTTTAAATGTATGAATATTGGCCTCTTTTTTCAACAGCGCACCTTTCAAGGGGCCAACCCCTTTTAAGTATTCAATTGGACTAAATAATATGTTATTTACTTGCGAGATGGTACAATGTTTTTACAAATATATTCTCTACCAGGTTAAAAGCAAGCAGCCAATGATTTTGCAAAATACAAACCTTTACAAAAGACAAGCTTTGTCAAAAGAGTCAGCTACCGAAACGATTTATTTTCCGAATTTATGGGGGAGATATAAAAAAACGACCTATAAAATAGTGTGCAATTTGAAAGAGGACATGAGTTGATTAGCGAGCAGCCCTTCTTTGAGAATTTTGAGGTCTCGGAGCATTTCTTCCCCCTCCACCACTTGGACGAGATGCCGCAGGATTATAGGCAGGGGCTTCGCCAAATTGCTCGGGAACTGCTACTTTTGGTACCGGTTTCCCCAACAATTTTTCAATTGCAGCAAATTTTCGCTGTTCTCTTTCGCTAATAAAAGTGATCGCCGTACCTTCTGCAGCAGCCCTGGCGGTCCGCCCAATTCGATGTACATAATCTTCTCCATCATGGGGAACATCATAATTTAAAACCATTCCAATATTATCAATATCAATACCCCTACTTAGGATATCGGTAGCTACTAAAATTTGAATCCGACCACTTTTAAAATGCATGAGTACCTCTTCTCTTTTATCCTGCTCTAAATCACTATGAATCTCATCAACGGGCAAATTGGTTCTTTTCAGATCACGGGTTAACTGTTTCACACTAATCTTACTGCTACAAAATATCAGTACCGATGAAAAGTTTTTTTGATGCAAAATATATTTTACCAACGGTATTTTTTGTGTGTCATACACCACGTAGGCCAGCTGGGTGATTTTTTCATTGGGCTTGCTGATGGAAATACTCACTTCCTCCGGCTTGTGAAGAATGGTTCTTGCAAGCTCCCTGATTTTGTGTGGCATGGTGGCCGAAAACAACAGGTTTTGTCGCTTCTGAGGTAAGGCATGAATGATCCGCATAATATCATCGTAAAATCCCATATCGAGCATCCGGTCAGCTTCATCAAGAATTAAATATTTAAGACCCTGAAACTTCACATAGCCCATATTGATATGAGCCAGCATTTTACCAGGTGTACACACCACTACATCTGCACCTGCGCTCAATGCTTTTTTTTCTTGTACAAATGCATTGCCATCTCCCCCGCCATATACTGCAATAGAACTTACAGAAGTGAAATAGGAAAGTCCTTCCATATGCTGTGCTATTTGAATAGCCAATTCACGGGTAGGCACTATCACCAAAGCGGTAATACTCTGATGATTGAGCGGAGAGGAAATAATATTATTGATAAGGGGAAGTAAAAAAGCGGCTGTCTTACCAGTCCCAGTTTGTGCAGATGCGATTACATCTTTTCCTGCTAATACTAATGGAATCACTTGTTCCTGAACGGGAGTTGCTTCATCATAGCCAGATGCCTCAATTCCTTCCA
>JBIIVV010000223.1:0-5426 GCA_044339235.1 Ferruginibacter sp. | reverse complement strand
TTTGAACTACGGCTTCTCCTTTCCTTCCATAGGTTTTAAGGATGGCTTTTTTAATGGAATGGATGGCTTGTTCTTTGGGCATTATATTGGAGATGGCAAAAAAACAGGTTTGTAAAATCGAATTGATTCTTGACCCCATGCCGGTTTCTTTGGCAACCTTGGATGCATTGATTACATAGAGCTTCAGTTTTTTCTCTATGATTTCTTCCTGAATTTTTTGAGGTAGATGGTGCCATACTGCTTCTTTTTCATAAGGCGCATTGAGTAAAAAGGTAGCACCCTGTTGAGCATCTTTGAGGATATCGTATTTTTCCAAATATTGAAAATGGTGGCAGGCGATAAAATTAGCAAAGTTGATTAGATAAGTAGAGCGGATCGGTTGTTGGCTAAATCGTAAATGTGAAACAGTAAGGGAACCAGATTTTTTAGAATCATACACAAAATACCCCTGCAGGTGCATATCGGTTTCCTCGCCTAATATTTTGATGGTGTTCTTGTTGGCACTCACCGTACCATCGGCACCCAATCCGAAAAAAAGGCCACGGAATAGATGTTGATCTTCCAGTGAAAATGTTTTGTCGTAGGGTATACTGGTATGGGTGATATCATCTTCAATGCCAATGGTGAAGCCATTCTTGGGCTTGTCTTTTGAAAGTTCATCGAAAACTGCCATTACCATCGCCGGATTAAATTCCTTTGAAGCCAACCCATAGCGGCCGCCAATTACTTTTGGCAGGGCAGTTTCCCATCCTGCATGAAGTGCATTGATTACATCCATAAACAATGGCTCGCCGATAGCACCGGTTTCTTTGCACCGATCTAGTACTGCAATATGGGTTACCGACTTAGGCAATGCACCAATGAAATGTTTGACAGAAAATGGTCGATATAAATGGATGGAAAGGCAGCCTGTTTTTGCACCTTTACTGTTGAGGTGATCAACGGTTTCATGAACGGCTCCTGATCCGGAGCCCATGATGATGATGACCTTTTTTGCTGCGGCATCTCCGTAGTATTCAAAAAGCTGGTAGGCGCGCCCTGTCAATGTTTTGAATTGTTGCATAGTGGCTTCAACAATTGCCGGTACTTTCCAATGATATTCATTACAGGCTTCGCGGCTTTGAAAATAGACATCTGGATTTTGTGCGGTACCACGGATAAATGGATTTTCGGGGTTCAAAGAACGTTGCCGGTGGCGAGCCACATCATTTACATCAATCATTTGACGGATGATATCATCGGGTAAAACGGCTACTTCATTCAATTCATGCGAAGTGCGGAAGCCATCAAAAATATTTAAAAAGGGAATGCTGGATTTCAGCGTGGCGGCGGTGGCAATCATTGCCATATCATGTGCCTCTTGTGCATTATTACCAAAGAGCATTGCAAAACCCGTAGCCCTTACTGCCATCACATCGCTATGATCGCCAAAGATGGATAGTGCATGCGTGGCCAATGCCCTAGCAGCTATATGAAAAACGGTGGGTGTTAATTCGCCCGCAATTTTATACATATTGGGGATCATTAACAATAGGCCTTGGGAGCAGGTAAAGGTGGAAGCCAATGCACCGCCCTGCAACGCACCGTGTATAGCACCAGCAGCCCCTGCCTCGCTTTGCATTTCAATAATTTTAGGCAGTTCCCCAAATATGTTTTCCTTGTTTTCGCTATTCCATTCGTCGGCCCATTCACCCATGGTAGAGGAGGGGGTGATGGGATAGATAGCACAGACTTCACTTGTTTTGTAGGCAATATGCACCGCAGCCTCATTACCATCCATTATGGTGAATGCAGCAGCTTTTTTGGAACCAATAACGGCAGGCTTGCCGATGACAATGGAGCTTTCCATAAAACAGATATTATTTTGTAGTTTGAAATGCCACAAATTAATACCTGCTCATTTCTCAAAATGTGATTCATGTCATTTTGAAGGATGATTGTAATCTAGTGCCTCTTTTTCTTTGGTTTAGGGGTTTAGTTTGGAGCCTTTAGCTTATTGCCTCTTTTTTTGGTTTAGTTGTTTAGAGTTTAGGTGTTTAGTTTGGGACTGTTTATCTAGTCGGTCATTTTGATTTGGTTGTTATTGCCCTAAATCTACTAATCTACTATGGCCTGATAAGTCAATTGTCTAAATTTTTCCACTACATCGCCATGGGTGCTGCCTTGTAACTGGCGATAAAAAAGCATCACTATTTTTTCTTTCGGATCTACCCAGTAGGAAGTGGCAAATGCACCGCCCCAGCTGAAAGTACCCTCTCGGGCAGGTGTTCGAGCACTGCCTTTTTCTGTTGCTATTTGAAAGCCAAGGCCAAATTTATCTGCCCCTAGGCTAAGATCACCAATTTGGTTCATGGTCATTAGTCGTATGCTATTTCTACTCAGCAATTGTTTGCCGTTGTATTTGCCATTATTTAAAAGCATTTGGAGAAAAACAGCATAGTCATAGATAGTAGAAGAAAGTCCCGCACCTCCGGAATAATAGCTATTCTTTAGTAGGGGATAGTTCACTACTGTTGGTCCATTGAGCAAGTTGCTGGTAGATTTTTGTAAATGACCCAATGAATCCTCTTTATATAAATTTACCAGTCGCGCAGCTTTTTCTTGCGGAATAAAAAAGTAGGTATCCTTCATTCCTAGGGGTTGAAAAATACGGCTTGTAAAAAAATCATTGAGTGTGCTGCCAGAAATGATTTCTACTAGACAGCCTAGCAGGTCGGTATTTAAACCATAGGTAAACTTTTCGCCTGGCTGGTGCATCAATGGTAGCTTACCTAAGCGGGTCATCGCATCTAATAGGGTGCTATTGGTAACACCTATGCCACTAGTGATGTTGTTTTTGGCATAAATGGAATTGGCTTCCTTGCTACCAATTTGCGCATAGCCAATTCCAGAAGTATGGGTGAGTAGATCACGGATAGTAATATCTTTTTTGGATGGGACGGAAGTGTAAGTGGTATCTGCCGCATTGAATTTATCCAGCACCACTTGTTTGTTAAATGAAGGGATGTATTTTGAAATAGGGTCATCCAACAATAATTTGCCTTCTTCAAACAGCATCATGATAGCTACGCTGGTGATGGCTTTGGTTTGTGAGGCAATTCTAAAAATACCTTCTTTTTGCAGGGGGGTTTTACTGACAAGGTCGTTGTAACCGGCGGCCTTGTGATACACAATTTTTCCATCATGTATAATCATAGCAACAGCGCCATTCATCCATTCTTTTTGAACCCATTCATTCATGGAATTGTCAATTCGCTGAAGGCGGCTTGTTGAAAAACCACCTGCTTCTGCATTGGCTGCCTGGACTATCTTTTGAGCTGGCAGAAGGGTTACCTGAAGAAGGATCACGGAAATCAGAAAAAAAAGTTGCTTCATTTTTTATTTTTTAAGTTTTGAAATTGAATCAGTTCAGATGTAAAAGGAACGGTAAGCGATGGTCGATTCGTAAAACATCAAATGGAAAGTTAGATAAATAATAATTATGGAGAGGTCATCTTTTTTAAATTCCCAGAGCCAAAACCATCAATTGCGGTAGGGTTTGTTGTTCCGGATTAATTGTTCTTTTTTAAACTGGTAAGAGGCGTTGAGGATATATTGGTAAAACGCTACAGTGGTAGCCGTTTGTGCAAAATCAAAATCCGGCCGGTAGAGTGACATGAAATTATCTAGTTCAGCTCCTTCCAATCGGGTGATTCTTTTTACGGCAATTTTATTGAAGCGGTATTTGATATAATTCTCCTGTTCCTCTTCCAAAAGGCGGACTTGCATTTTCTGAATTTGCTTATTTCGTCTGAATCGGAAAATGTTGATGAATTCACCCAAGTCTAATCCTACCGAGCCACTGCCTGGATTGATCGATGAGGATATGCCGGGTTTATCAAAATTGAATTTTTTGCTGTAAAAAAGTCGGTTCTCGATGGAGTCTTGCCGATAATTACGGGTATAAATTTTGACCTCTTTTAAAGTCTTAAATTTTTCAGTTATCCGAATATGGAGTGCTAGATCAAAACTGCCAATACTTTTTATCTGTCTTACTGCAAATTGGGCGGTAGGTTTATTATTGTAAATGAATGTAAGGGAGTCTTTGTCGGTGGTTACAATTTCGTAGTGACCGGCAGAGTCGGTAATCGCTTGAGTACCCCCACTGCTTTTTACCAATACGTTCACTACGGGAATGACTCTAGTGGAATCAAATACATTTCCGCTAATCGTGAGCTGCCCCATCGCTGCACCTGATAACAAAAGCAGGAATAGTAGGCTATAGTATATTTTGTTGGGCTGATTCAGGCAGAATGGTTTATAAGCCACAATATTACGTTATCAAAACTTGATTCAAGCCATACCCGCTGCTTTTAACGGCTATTTTGCATTTGAAGTAAGTTTTCTATCACATCCGGATAATGCTGGTGCTCTAATTGGTGAATTTTTTTTGCCAGCGTTGCGGCGGTATCATTTTGCTCAACAGTACACTTGGCCTGGAAGATTATATTTCCATGGTCATAGAACTCATCTACATAATGTATGGTAATACCACTTTCTTTTTCACCAGCGGCAATTACGGCTTGATGCACATTGTCCCCATACATTCCCTTTCCGCCATATTTTGGTAATAATGCGGGATGTATATTAATAATCTTATTTGGGTAAGCTTTGATTAGTGTAAGGGGTATTTTCCATAAAAATCCGGCAAGTACAATAAATTGAATTCCCCTTGCGGTCAATTCGCTTACATAGCCATCTCCGTTCAAAAATGGCTCCTTTTCGATGAGTAGGGTGTCAATTTGGTATTTTGCTGCAATGGCAATCACCCCTGCGGTAGGCCGATTACATACTATTAAATTGATGGTGAAATTTTTTGTGCCAGCTTCTGCAGCAATATTCATTTGCTGAATTATTTTTTCAGCATTACTACCGGCGCCGCTGGCAAAAATGGCTACCGATGGGATTGTTTGCTTATTGCCACTCATTCGTTTTCGAATTTTTAAAAGGTATTGTTTAAAAAATGCAAACTGGCCTAAGGGAATGCTCACTAATAAAACAGCGAAAGGCCACAAAACCGAAGCGGTGAGTACATAAAGTAGCATCCAAAAGAATCCTTTATCAACATTCGTTAGTAAAAGCAACTTTCTGGCTGCCAATCCACATAGACTTCCTCCGCCAGCAAATGTAACCAAGATCAGCGTCAAATTGATTCCATTTACCTTCCAATGCTGTTTCAATTTTTCTACCATTCTGCAAAAGTGGGTTAAAAATTTGTTATTCAATGGGGAGACACAAAAACTATTCCGACGAAATTGGGTTACAAATTGGTGACAATAGATATAGGTTAAAACGAACAATCGGCTGAAAATCAGGCCTGGCATGGAAAAATATTTTTTTCAAATGTTAGTATTATCTCATGATCCTATCTTACTTTTGCAGAATTA
>JBIIVV010000222.1:0-5460 GCA_044339235.1 Ferruginibacter sp. | reverse complement strand
CTAGTAGTTCAAGTATCTCTTCTGCCTTAAAGCTATCCGCTTGAAGTGAAAGCATCAGTCCGATTGCATTAAAAAGGTTGTTACCGGAAACAATACTTTCATCTGCTATTGTGTAAGGAAATTCGTAAGGGGCATTATCAAAAATTGCCCTGATGTAGGGGGCATAGTTGTCGATATTGCTTACCATTACTACGATATCTCTTGGAGAAATCTTTTCATTTTGTTGATTTACCAAATGGGTGAGGTAATTATAAAGTACTTCCACTTCTCTTACCGGGGTAAAACAGTTATTGATATTGATTGAACCATCATTGATGTCAGAGAGTTCAATTGAATTCCTGTATTCTTCTGGAGCATTATAAAAAATATCGTGCTGTATTTTTTTTAAAAGTGAAGTAGGGGTGGAAGGTATCTTTGAAAGCTCGTCATTATAAAGATTGATGTAGTTATCATCCTGAAATAGTAGCGAGAAACTTTCTTTTACTATGTTGCCCCAACTAGTCAGCAGGCTATTGCCGACTGTAGAATATTGGGTTGAGTTGGGTTTAGTTTTGGAAGATTGATTGATTCTTGCTATTTGCTTTTCTGATTTATCTTCCAACCAGAAAGAGGTGGGTGCAGGATTGAGTAAATAAAAACGGATAGAAATATATTTAGACAGTTCATTGAATAGTTGCAAATAATAGGGGGTAATTACTGCAATTCCAAAAAACTGAAGTTGTGGAACTTTATTAATTAAAAGCTGTTGATTTTCCTTTGTTTGTAAAGTATTGATAATATATTGAATCATTCCAGTTTTATCCAGCATTTTGCCGTTTACCTGACTTTGTATGGTTATCCAAAGATATTGTTGCCAGTTATCTGTAATGTTGGAAATAGATGATTGATTCCAAGCTGCAATGATTTCGGGTCGGTACATTTGGTACTGGTCAAACAGGTCGGCAATTTTGGTGGAGAGAGATATTTTTTTTAAGTCATTGCCGGTATAATAACTTGCAATCAATGGAAATTTTTGAATAAAATTAGCTTGACTTAAGAGTTCGAAAACGGTCCATTTTATAAAATCAGCGCTCAATAAGGGCTTATTTTTTCCACCTAGCCAATAATAGATTTGAGCAATCATATCATTGGGTTTGTTAAAAGTGTTATTGGCGGCGATACCCAATTGGCTGGCAATTTGAATGGTGAGCCAGTTGTTCATTCCTTCCGTTTGGGTAACAATCTGCTGTTGTCCAAAAACGCCCGATTTGCTTAGGGGCAGATCTTCGGATAGCTGCTTGGCCAGTTGGGAAAGCGAATTTGATACAAATAGTTGAATGGGCATATTCTTTACAACATTATCTATTGAATTTCTTCAAATCGGTGAATGATTCCAGATGCTCTGGTTACAGAACCCTTGGCTGTTTCCAAAAGGATATTTTCTGTTGACTGAACGATCACTTTTTCTTTTGCCCTCGTTACCGCTGTGTATAGTAATTCGCGGGTTAATAATTGACTTCCTGAATTGGAAGGTAATATGACCAATACCTGGTTGTATTCAGAACCCTGACTTTTATGAATGGTCATGGCAAATACCGTTTCTGCTCCGGTGATATACCCTGGCATTACACTCCGCAAGTTTTTATCGCTATCTTCAAACCAAGCACGCATATTGCCATTACTATCTTTTCTAATAATACCGATGTCTCCATTATAGAGGGCAAGATCAGTATAATTTCTTGTAACAATGATGGGCCTATTTTCATAAAATTCATCCTTGGTGTCTATTAGGTTTTGTTTGTTTAAAAAGCTTTCAATTAAGCGATTGGTAGCATAAATTCCTTGTGGTCCTTCTCTTACTGCACAGAGTACCCGAATATGGTTCAGCTTTTGAAGGGCCAAGCTAATATCAGGTTCAAGAAGGTACTCACGGTAGCCATCAACAAAGGATTCAAATAAAATATGATCCCTATTGGTATCAATTATCACAGCAGGTTCTTTATTTGATAAAATAAACTCTTTCAGAACGGCTTCATTATTAGTAATAATTGCATTGCTGAATTTACCAATACCTCCTGTACTGCTAAATCGGTGGCTTTTTTGTAATTCAATGATATGTTCAGAAAGGGGATGTTTACGGGTATTTATAAAAGTATTGGATATTTTCCTTTTCGGATCCGTTATGAATTGATTGATAAAATCAGCTGATTCCTGGTTGAGCCGATTGGGCGACTCCTGTGTTTTGCATAAGTCGCCAAACATACTGCCCGCCTCCACCGAGGCCAGTTGATTTTTATCACCTAGAAGTATAAGCCTTGTATCTGGACCGATGGCATCGATCAGTTTAGCAAAGAGGGCAACATCGATCATAGATGCTTCATCTACAATTACAACATCATAGACCAGCGGATTGGACTGGTTGTGTTTAAAATAGATGGAGTCTGCAATGGGATTGAGTAGTCGATGAATGGTATTCGGCTTCAATTGACTGAATCTGTCTTTAATTTGTTGACTAACGGGTAAGCTTGTTTGCTTTAGGGTTTCTGCCAGTCGCATAGCGGCCTTTCCGGTAGGTGCAGCCAATGCTATCTTGCACAATGGGTTGATGGTAAGTAGTAGGGATAAGATTTTTGCTACGGTGGTGGTTTTACCTGTCCCCGGTCCTCCTGTAATAATGGTGAAGTTGTGCAATACGCCGAGTATGGCCGCTGAAAGTTGCCAGTCTATTGAATCGCCGTCTAAAAAAGCATTGATAGGGTAGTTGGCCTGTAATGACTTAATCAGCCCCACAATTTTTATTAGCTCATTTTCCCGTTCTACTTGTTGGGCAATTTCACTTTTTAGCAATGCGCCAATTTTGTGTAAAATTCTGCTCTCATAATTAAAGTAGCGGTGTAGGTAGAGTTGATCCTTGTGTAATATAAATGGGCGGATATCCTTGCTGCTACCAACTAATGGGTGAATTGCGTTTAAATTGGCTGCATTAAAAGGTGGTTCGTAGGGAATTTCATTGCTATTGAGTGCTGGATCATTTTTGTGGATACAAATATGGCCCTCCTGTAGTTTTTTGGAAAGCAGATAGGCAAAAGGGGCCAACGTTTCATTTTTAAAAAAATTGGCAAACAGTTGGTGAACATCATCGATCGTTTTCATAAAAATGATATAACTAGTACTATAATTGTGTAACTTAATTATAAATTATTGTTTACTAAAATTTATTCCCAATTAGTTGTCTTTTTGAAATTTAAAGTTTCAAAATAGCAAGTTTTGTCATTTTTAACTAGTTGTTTCAAAAGCAACTGTTTACTTCGGTATATTTAAATATGGTTAATTAAAAAATGGGTTGTATGAAAAAAAATATTTGTTTGATTTTAGCAGCATTGGTGTTATTGGCATGTTTTGATTCAGTTGCTCAGGAAACTGTTAAAGAATGGGCAAAGCAGGATGCTAAAAAATGGTTTAATAAAAAACAATGGTTAAATGGCGCCGAGCTGCAGCCTCATGCTTCTATCAATCAAAAGGAGTTTGCTAGGCAATATCATATGAATACAATTTATTGGGACAAGGCTTTTAGTTTTTTAAAAGAGCATAACCTCGACTCAATCCCAAATGGAAAGTACCTAATTGATGGAGACAATGTATTTGCTTCTGTTACGGAAGCGCCAACTAAAAATTTTGATATAACCAACTGGGAATCGCATCGAAAATATATAGATATTCAATGTATCATTTCCGGCGAAGAGAAGATGGGAATCTATGCAGTTGCAGCAGCTACAGTAACCAAGCCTTATGATGTCAACACAGATTTGGCTTTCTATTCAGCATCCGGCAATTTTTTTGTTGCTGGTCCGGGTACATTTTTTCTGTTCTTTCCTTCGGATACACACCGGCCTAATATTACTCCTGGAGGAAATAAAGTGGTTAAAAAATGTGTGATCAAAGTTAGGGCGGCAGAATAGTGAGTTTAAAAGTAGCAATTCATAATAGTCACTCAACGCCTAAACCTTTTTTATATTTTAAGGAAAATTTTCTTTTGGAACATGGTATAAATAAATGATTTTAAATAAAGAAAGGATACTGTCACCAACCATTGTTATTCCTTTCATGTTTGTCAATATTTCATGAAAAGGAAGTAAATTATTTTTCTATAAATAAATGGGTAATGAATTTAGATTGGTATTGAGGCTTTAAAAGATTTGTATACGCCATTCGGTAATTCCTATTTTGATTTCAAAATTGGTGATTGGGTAAATGGTCTGAAAGCAACCTGTAGGGAGCTAAGTTGATTAAATATTGGAGGATTAAAAAAACAGTCATTTATCCAAAGGTTAATTTCAAAATGGCCTTTGCCACTACTTTCTGACCCTGTTGTGATTTATTTTTATTAGAACTTGGTTGCATTGATCCGGATGCTGATGTTTTTATATATCTTTAGTTTTAACTTATCATTTCAATTATGTCTTTCATTATCCTTCTTATTGGCATCCTGCTGCTAATTTTATTAATTACCTGGGTTAAACTTTCCCCATTTCTTGCCTTTATTTTAGTCTCTATTTTAATCGGATTTTCTAATGGAATGGATATCTCCACGATCACCAATGCACTTCAAAAGGGGATAGGTGATTTATTGGGGTCTATAGTTATCATATTGGGCCTGGGTGCGATGTTGGGAAAATTAATTGCTGATAGCGGTGCAGCCCAAAAAATTGCAACCGGCTTAATGGAAATGTTTGGGAGAAAATATATTTTATGGGCTTTATTGTTGACTGGTTTTATCATAGGCATTCCGCTTTTTTATGGTACAGGATTCGTGTTGGTAGTTCCGCTGATCATTACCTTAGCTTATCGATACAATATTTCTGCAGTGTATATTGGCTTACCCATGCTGGCAGCAATGTCTGTTACTCATGGGTTTCTTCCGCCGCATCCATCTCCAACAGTTTTGGTTAAACAATTTAATGCTGACCTTGGACTTACGCTGCTATACGGTTTGTTAGTAGCTATTCCAACAATTTTAGTTGCAGGGCCCTTATTTGCGCTTACCTTAAAAAAATATACCATCAAACCATTGGAGCTCTTCAAGGGAAGGGATGTGCCTGCCGAAGAACTTCCTTCGATGTTTTATAGTGTTTTTACTGCATTATTACCCGTGATATTGATTGGGCTCAATACGATTGTAAGCCTTACCACTTCCTCTCAAAACCTATTCACCCAGACTTGCAAGGTATTAGGTGATCCTATTGTAGCAATGACCATTACTGTGTTATTTGCAACTTACAGCCTGGGTATAAAAAATGGGAAGAAAATCAAAGACCTCATGCAAACAATGACGGATTCAATAAAAGATATCTCTATCATTTTATTGATTGTAGGTGGAGCAGGGGGGTTAAAACAAGTGTTGATTGAAGCAGGGATTAGCGATCAAATTGCAGTGTTGGTTCGTAATATGGATATACATCCTCTGTTAGCGGCATGGAGTAT
>JBIIVV010000221.1:0-5483 GCA_044339235.1 Ferruginibacter sp. | reverse complement strand
CCTGTCTAGGGCAAACTTATTACCTTTGCCATCAATAAATTATGAAGACAAAGACAATACATAAGGATAAAGTAAACATTATAACCCTGGGTTGCAGTAAAAACATGGTAGATAGTGAAGTGCTAAGTGGTCAGTTAATAGCCAATGAGATTGAGGTAGTTCATGAAAGTGGCAAAAAGGATCACAATATAGTAATTATCAATACCTGTGGTTTTATTGAAAAAGCCAAGGAGGAAAGTGTAAATACCATTTTGCAGCAAGTAGAATTGAAGCGCAGGGGTAAAATAGATAAGGTATACGTTACCGGTTGCCTGAGCGAGCGGTATAAAAATAATTTGGAAGCTGAGATACCCGAAGTGGATGCTTATTTCGGAACCATGGAGCTCCCACTCATCCTCAAACAATTTGAAGCAGATTACAAGGCCGATTTGATAGGGGAACGTTTGTTAAGTACTCCTCAACATTATGCCTACATGAAAATAAGCGAAGGGTGTAATCGCACTTGTTCATTTTGTGCAATACCATTGATGCGTGGACAGCATGTAAGTCGAACAATTGAATCCTTGGTGGATGAAGCAAAGCGGTTGGTGGATAGAGGCGTGAAAGAAGTGATGCTGATTGCCCAGGAATTGACTTACTACGGACTGGATATTTATAAAAAAAGAGAGTTACCTAAACTGTTGCATGCATTGGCAGATGTAAAGGGACTTGAATGGATTCGATTGCATTACGCGTATCCTTCTAAATTTCCACTTGAAATAATTGATGCCATCAAAGAAAGAGACAATATTTGCAATTATTTGGATATGCCTTTGCAGCACGCAGCTAATAATATGCTGCAGCAGATGAAGCGACAGATAACCCGTGAAGAGATGGAAGACTTGGTGGGAAATATTCGCAACCGGATTCCGAATATATGTTTGCGGACTACTTTAATTGCTGGCTTTCCAGGCGAAACTAGGGATGATGTAGAAGAATTAAAAACCTTTATTCAGAAAATGCGTTTCGACAGAGTAGGCATCTTTACTTACAGCCATGAGGAAGGCACTTCTGCTCACGACCTAGTAGACAATATACCTGCAGATGAAAAAGAAGAAAGGGCACAGGAAATCATGGAAGTGCAGCAGGAAATCAGCTTAGAAAAGAACCAGGAAAAAATCGGTAAGACTTTTAAGGTGATGGTTGATAAAAAGGAAGCCGGCCGCTATTTGGGTCGCACTGAATTTGATAGTGTGGAAGTTGATAACGAAGTGATTATTCAAAGCACTAAGAAGCTGGCAATCGGAGAATTTGTAAATGTAAAAATAAACAAGGCGTTTGATTATGATTTAGAAGGAACGGTTGTTTAATTGAAAACTGGATAAAGGATAATGGATAATTTTTTGTGTAAAATGCGTCGACCATATTTTTTTTGTGATCCATTCAATCATAACATTTATTAACTGAGTAAAGCGAATGAACTGTATTTCATCTTATTTAACCTACGCGCAAACGGGCTATTTTTCCAGGACGGCATTGGATTACGTTCAACAGTCGCCTTCTATTCAACCTTTTTACAATCACCCAGTTTCTATTGAGGGGATAAAATCGGCCATCGCAGAGCGAAAAAATTTCCCTACCAATCGGAAATTATTAGTGACCATTTTACAAAAACAATACGAATCTGTTCAGGTTAGCAAGTTAGTGGCTGATAATATCGAGTTATTAGAACTAGAAAATACCTTTACCATTACTACCGCCCACCAACCCAATATTTTCACCGGCCCTCTTTATTTTATCTATAAGATTCTGCATGTTGCAAAGCTTGCTGAACAATTAAAAGTGGAGTTTCCCGAAAATAATTTTGTACCTGTTTATTACATGGGGAGCGAAGATGCAGATCTGGAAGAACTGGGACATATATTTCACCATGGCGAAAAGATAGAATGGGTAACCTCCCAAACAGGAGCTGTGGGAAGAATGAAAGTAGATCAGGCCTTGGTGAAACTGTTGGATAATTTAGCTGGAGAATTGTCGGTATATCCTTACGGAGCCGAGATTATCAGGCTAATGAAGGAATGTTATCTAGAAGGTGCAACCATTGAGCAGGCTACTTTTCAACTGGTGAATCATCTTTTTGAATCATTTGGTGTGGTTGTATTATTACCGGATAACGCCTTGGTGAAAGCGGCTTTTGTTCCGGTGATGGAAAGGGAATTAATGGACTGTTTTTCTCAGGATTCAGTGCAGCAAACCGTTGCACAGTTTCCGGCGGAATATAAAATTCAGGCAAGTGGAAGGGAATTGAATTTATTTTATCTGCTCAATGGTCAGCGGGAAAGAATAGAACTTACTGATGGGGTATGGTCGGTACTGAATACCGAATTAAAATTTACTAAGGAACAAATACTAGCTGAACTAAATAGCTATCCAGATCGATTTAGTCCAAATGTAATCCTGCGGCCTGTTTTGCAAGAATGGATATTGCCAAATATTGCTTTTATCGGTGGCGGGGGGGAGATAGCCTATTGGCTACAGCTAAAGAAAGTATTTGAAAAAACAGCCGTTCCCTACCCAATGTTGGTAGTAAGGAACTCATTTTTATTGATTCCTAAGGAAATCCAGCAATTAATTGCTCAACTGCAAATCAATTCAGCAGATCTATTTAAAAAGGAGTTGGAGTTGATCAATCAATTAGTAAAAAGGGGCAGTTTATTGCAACTTGATCTTGCCCAGGAGCAATTGCAGCTGACTGTATTTTATGAAAAGCTACAGTCCATTGCCGGAGCAATTGATATCACCCTTAAGGGGCATGTAGCCTCCTTGCAATTACAGGCAGCTAAGAAAATGGCTGAGCTGGAAAAGAAAATGTTGCGAGCGGAAAAGAAAAAATTTGAAGCACAGCAACGTCAATTGCATAAAATAAAAACACAATTATTCCCCAACAATAATCTTCAGGAAAGGATGGATAATCTACTCCTTTATTATGCAAAATTTGGAAAGCAATTCCTGCAGGTAGTGTATGAAAATTCACCCGGTCTAGCGCAGCAAATGGTTGTTTTGACCGAAGTGTAAATCCTTTTTACTAGCAGTAAAATATTTATTTATCAAATTCGTTGGTGAATCCTAAGCGTTTTACATTTTTAACACTTTCCATTACAATGTCATCCTGGTATTCCTTATAAGCTTCCAATTTTCCAGCAATGGAAGTGTCATGAAGTGCCAGGATTTGTGCAGCCAATATCCCCGCATTTTTAGCGCCATTGATAGCTACAGTGGCTACTGGTACACCATAGGGCATTTGTAAAATGGAGAGCATCGAATCCCAGCCATCAATTGAGTTGGAAGATTTTATTGGAACTCCAATAACTGGCAAAATAGTATTGGCAGCTACCATACCCGGTAAATGTGCTGCACCACCGGCTCCAGCGATGATAACTTTTATGCCGCGTTCTTTTGCAGTACTGGCGTATTCTCTTAAGCGCTCAGGAGTTCGGTGAGCCGAAACGATGGTTAATTCAGGTTCCACTTCAAATTGCCGAAGCATTTCTGCTGCTCCCGTCATGATTTCTAGGTCACTTTCGCTGCCCATGATTATTCCTACTAATGGGGCATTTGCATTTTGTTTTTTAGCGGTAGAAGTTGGTTGCTCGCTCATGGTCAATGGCTATTTTTAATGTTCTCTTAATTTTGAAATGCCAAGATAAGTAATAAGTACGTCTTTTTTTAATAAATAACGGGACGTAAATGATTAAGTTAGTGCCTCAATAAAAGCATACGGAATTGCAAACTGAAGTTGCGATTTAATAACGTTTTTATTATTTCATTAAATTCCCATTCAACCGCAATAGTTCAATCTCAGCCAGTTTGGTATTGTATCGGGCAGCTAATAATCGCGTATAAGCATCTTCCAAGCTTTTCTGAGTTTCTCTTAATTCTAAGTAAGTGGATACTCCCAAACGGTAACGTTCCAGCGAAATCGACACATTTTCCTTTGCCAGTAGAATATTATCTTCCTCTAAGGTTAGCGCCTGCTGCTGCATTACATATTCTTTAAATGCTTTGGTGATACCGGTGCTGATGGTTGCTTGTTGACTTTTGTAAGAAAGTGTAAGATAAGCGATATCTAATTGGGTTTGCTGAATCAGTCGTTTTGTATTGAGTCCATTTAAAATCGGAATCGAAACACCAAGGCCATAATTAAATCCATTGTTTCGGCTATATAAAGGTGTGAATGGGTTTACAACGGCTTGATTATCCGTTTTGGAATAATTATAAGTAGAATTAAAAGCAACTATTGGATAACGGTCAGCTTTCCTTTCCTTCAATACCAATTGGGAAATGTCAATATTTTTTTTTGTAATAAGCAGCGAGGAGCTGGTGCTTTCCAAACCATTGATCATATCTTGAAGTAAAATATGATTGTTGATGAGAATGCTATCCGTCACTTCGTAAGCGATATTCGAAGGGATATTCATTATGAGATTTAGTTGCTCTTTAAGCTGGGCTATTAGCGTTTGCTGTTTTAGCCTGGCTGACTTTTGCGCATTTAAATCTACTTTCGCCTGCAACAATTCTGGTTTAGCACCCAAACCAACACTCAGTTTTTTATCAGCTAATTTCACTCGCTCTTCATTGATGCTCATTTGTTCCTCAATGGCTTTGAGCTGTTGTTTTTGATGAACAATATTATAATAGTTTACTAACAAGGAAGCAACGGAAGTTGTCATCTGATTTTTAATTGCTAAATCGCCCAGTTTTACAAACTCATTTAGTTTTTCTTTGGTGGTTACCATTTTATGGCCATTGAATAATGTCCAGCTTAATTGTACAGCGCCTGCCAAGTTGTTGGAACGGATGTTGTTGCGTTCTCTTTTGGTGCCATCGGTAAATTTCTGGAGCTGGTCATTGTTGTTAAAAACCAACCCTGTATTGCCATTGATCCTTGGTAAAAAGGCGGCTTTGGCATAAGATTTATCAAGGGCATAGGATGCGGAATCATTGCGCAGCAATTCGATGTCGTAATTGTTTTTAAGCACAGTGGCAATAGCCTCTTCAACTGTTAAAATTTTTTGTGCAAATAGTTGTTGGGCAGGCACCAAAGCCAATCCGATCATTGTTACTGTTATTAACCAACTTTTTTTCATTTTGCCAACATGTTTAAATTAATGCAGTTGTTTGTTCCAATTCATCCAATTCACTCTTTTTCTTTTTAGAGGAAAGGAAAGAATACATTGCAGGGATAACAAACAAGGTAAGTATTAGTGAAAATAAGATTCCGCCTACAATTACAATTCCCAAAGGTATACGGCTGGTAGAAGCATCTCCCAGTGATAAGGCCAAAGGCAACGCACCCAAACTCATCGCTAAACTTGTCATGAGTATGGGCCGGAATCTAGCAACAGCAGCTTCCATCACAGCAGTGGTTTTTTTGAGCCCCAGTAATTGTTTCTGATTGGCAAACTCTACAATTAGAATTCCATTTTTTGTAACTAATCCAACCA
>JBIIVV010000220.1:0-5519 GCA_044339235.1 Ferruginibacter sp. | reverse complement strand
TTAATTGATAATCAATTTATAGTGCAATTGTTGGCCTTCACTGCTACAACTCCCTTAGCCAAATATTCCGATAGCTGATTGGCTCACTTTCATCACCATGTGCCTGCAATTTAAGCGGCGACGGGCCGTGTTTTTTGTAAGCTGGCTCACCTACATAAGGCGTATCGCCTGTTAGCAGCAAATTATTTTGAACTAGCACCCCATTGTGGAATACGGTAACTCGAGCAGCGGATTGTACAGTTCCATCTTCCTTAAACCTAGGGGCAATCCAAACCACTTCATAGCGCTGCCACTCACCTGGCGGAAGACATGCATTGGCCATCGGAGGACTTTGCTTGTAAATGCTCCCCGACTGCCCATTTACATAGGTGCTATTGTTATAATTATCCAATACCTGCAATTCATACCCCCCTGCACCCCAAGGTAGGGCAGCCAAAAATATACCGCTATTGCCACGAGATTGTCCACTTCCAGTGATACTGGCAGGTATTCTGTACTCTATGTGCAACTGAAAATCGGTGAACTTTCTTTTCGTTTGCAGATCCCCTACCTTCTTATTCACCAGCATCGCACCATCTGCCAATGTCCATTTTGCATTGGTAGTAGAAGGCTCAGTTGACTCCCATTCATCCATGTTTTTCCCATCAAATAAAATAATCGCATCCGAGGGTGCCCCATAACTTGCAGCTCCTGGCGTAACCAATTTTGGAACCGGACTGTAATATTCAGTTTGTTCGGCGGTTGCCTTTTGCTGACCATTAACGGTCATTGAAAAAAAAGCTGCTAAAAATAAGCTGGAGTATATTTTGTACATCATAGTATTTAATTAAATTTTTGGTAAGCTATACCCATTATGATATTCTTTTAGTAAATAAGCTGCGTTCACTTCTTCGTCTGTAAACCTACCCCTTTCTTTATCCCAGGTCAATTTTTTGCCTGTCCGAAAAGAAATATTACCCATTTGCGCCACAGTAGCCACATGCGCCCCCGCCTGGATGGGACAATGCAAATCTTCCATTTTACGAGATTTCACTACACTGACAAAGTTTTCCCAATGCTTGTCCAGTCCGTTGTCGGTAGGTTTATGAAAAGGAGCACTTGCCTTAGTTTTACTTTGCTTTTCCTCTATCACTTCCCATCCGCCGCGGTGCAATACCAAGGTTCCATTATTTCCAATAAAAGCGATTCCATGGTCTTCTCCATAAGAGCCATTGTCGATACCCATGGCTGAATCCCATACCAGATTAAATCCATCAAATTCATATAAGGTGGTAAGGGTATCAGGGGTTTCCTCGCTGAGCTCAGGATAAGCAAATTTTCCGCCCAATCCTACAATCGTTTTGGGAGAGGTTGCTTTCATTCCTATCAAGGCATAGTCTAATAAATGAACCCCCCAATCGGTCATCAAGCCGCCTGCATAATCCCAAAACCAACGGAAATTAAAATGAAATCTACTGGCATTGAAAGGCCTTACAGTAGCCGGACCTAGCCACTGTTTATAATCTACGCCCGCCGGAACGGCGCTATCAGGCACTACCGGATCTGGACGCATCCAGCCTTGGTAACACCAAACTTTTACCGTACGGATATTTCCGAGCTGCCCGCTATGTACAAATTCAATGGCGTCCTGAAAATGTTGCTGACTCCGTTGCCACTGACCTGCCTGCACTACTTTATTGTACCGCTGCTGAGCTGCCACCATCGTATTGCATTCAATGATTGAATTACCCACGGGTTTTTCTACATATACATCTTTACCCGCCTGGCAAGCATGAATCATAATCAGCGCATGCCAATGGTCCGGCGTGCCAATGATTACCGCATCCACCTCTTTTTGCTCTAATAATTTCCTATAATCATTGAAGATTTTGATGGAGGAGGTGTTGTATTTCTTAGCAGGAAGCTCCCCCAAACGATTTTTAATGACATTACTGTCTACATCACAAACTGCTACTAGGTTCACTCCAGGCACTTTTAATGCAGCCATCACATTAGCCCAGCCCATTCCATTGATGCCGATTGCGCCAATATTGAGCTGGTCGCTGGGTGCAACTCGATTTTTAAAAATCGCAAATGCCTGGCTATCCAGCGAGGATGCCAATAAACCGCCCCCTACAAGCAAAGAGGACTGGTGAATAAATTTTTTTCTGGAATTCATGCGCAAATCGTTTTATGAATGATAAAAATAGCAATGTTGAAGAGAGGGAAAGTTAAAACAATAATTTAAATAAATGATCCCTTTGAAAAAATACTCCTAAAAAAGAAGCGTACAATCACTAATTGAAAGAATGGCATGAGTCCGTTATAAAAAATAGTTTCCCCTTTTTTCGGATTCTATTTATAATAACAGCGCCAGCAGCATCGTTAATACCGTACAGATTCGTTTTTTTCTTATCGCGTTGGCGTAAGCAGGGGAATCATGTTGAGGATCCCTACTAATGTGAAAGCAAATTACATCATTGATTCATTTTGTCTAAATTGAAAAGCCATCTATATTATTAGCTGCTTATTTTGAACCAAACAATCAGATACAGTGTTACAAAGTAGAAAGCAGGTGGTTCAGTAGCTAAATGTTTTCATCCTAGATTACCTGTTCAGCGAAAAAGGGTGGTCTTTATTTGGGTATTTTGAACTATAATTGGATCTTTGCATTTGAAAAACAACCTGCCATTAAAAATGAATACCCGCAAAAAATATTTAAAAGTACTAAGTGCTATAGCAATCATTGCTTGTTTAGTTTTTTCGGCAAAACTCAGCTATCGCTTAACCCGGCCCAATGCTTCTTTCGAGCAGCAACAAGCAGGTAATTTCAATAAAACGCCTTCATACACTGCAGCGCCTAATAAAGCTGCTAATTTTTCGCCACTTAAGTCGACAATAAAAACTACCAAAAAACGAATCCCATCTGATCGAGAAAAATATGAAGCCTTTTTAAATACCCACCCTTTTCATAACCGCTCACAAGAAGTAAATGAAAAGGAAATCGAAACGGATCAAGGAGAAGCGCGTGAAGAGCAGGAAAATAAACCCGATCGGCCGGATCTTGCTTTCCAGCAGGATTTTATCAGAACAATGAACCCGGGTTTAAAAAGGCCTACCCCTGAATTGCTTACTGAGATGATTAAAAAAAATCAACCCTTTTCAGGCAATGCTGGGGTCAAAACCAACCGGATGCCGGGGGACCAAAGTAGTGCGGCTACCAACTGGATAGAGCGTGGCCCGGATAATGTAGGCGGCAGAACGCGGGCACTTACTTGGGATCCCACTACTGCCAACAAAGTTTGGGCCGGAGGGGTTACAGGAGGACTTTGGTACAATACCAATATTACTGATGCCAACTCAAGTTGGGTAAGGGTAGATGATTTTTGGAGCACCCTTTCTATCACCAAAATTGTATTTGATCCAAAAAATGCACAAACTGCTTATGTAAGTACTGGAGAGGGCTTTAGTGTAGGTAAAGCCATAGGAGGAGGAGTCTGGAAAACCACGGATGGAGGGACTAGCTGGAGCCAATTAACCAGTACACAAAACATGTGTTATATCAATGATATAGCTGTTAGAACAGAAATGATTGGTTCTACCCCAACGGGTGTAATATATGCGGCGGCAGATGCAGGATACTATGAGGGAAACTGGTTTTATGTCAATGATCCTCGATCAATGATAGGTTTATACCGCTCAGAAAATGGAGGGGCCACCTGGACACAGGTGCTTCCTAGGGTACCTTCGACGGGTCCTCCCACAGTGGCTGCCGCTATCAGTATCAGTGCTTCCAACCGAATTTGGATAGGCACCAAGTCGAGCCCTTACAGCAATGCTGACAGGGGCGGCGGACGTGTAATGTATTCGGATGATGGGCTTGTATGGAATGTTTCAAACACGTTGACAGATGCCTCCAATGGAAGAGTCACTGTAGCCTGTGCACCATCTGACTCGAATTATGTGTACAGTTTTATGGAAAATAGAAAGGGGGATAATTCTACCGGATCAGGTGGCGCGGTAATCGTTCGTAAATCTACTGACAATGGTGCTACATGGTTAGAGATTGCCCAGCCGGATGACGCGGACAATGAAATTGCAGCAGACGACTTTACCCGAGGACAGGCATTTTATAACCAATCCCTCATGGTAGACCCGAATGATCCCAAGACCGTTGTAATAGGGGGCATCAATTTGTTCAGATCCACCAGTGGAGGCTCCAGACCCCCCGGTGGAGGCCCCAGTTGGATCCAAATCAGTAAGTGGTCCAATAATGCCGGACTCAACACCCTCAACTGTTCCATTGTCCATGCTGATCAACATGCCATTAGCTTTAAACCCGGCTCATCCACCACAGCAGTTTTTGGAACCGATGGAGGTATTTACTTCACCTCCAACCTTGCAAGTGCTGGCAGTAGCGATGCCATTGCAGCGCGCAATAAAAATTTCAATGTAACCCAGTTTTATTCCGTGGCCGTTCATCCTAACACCGGTAACAACAATCATTTGGCCGGAGCACAAGATAATGGCACCCAGCGCTTCAGTGTGGAGGGTGTTAATTCCACTGTAGATGTTAGTGGTGGCGATGGGGCATATTGCTTTATTGATCAACTGGAACCCAATTTTCAAATCAATAGCTATGTATACAACAATTACTACCTGTCAACTACAGGGGGTATTGCCAATTCATTCAACAATCAAATACTGACCGAAAATGCCGCTAGTGCCACTAGTAGTTTTATTAACCCTGCCTGCTATGATAATAACCAACATGCATTATATACTTTTAAAAATTCAGACGGCACAACTGGAGGAGCCATCAACATAGTCAAAAATATCACTACTACTCCGGTGGCAAGCAGTATTGCTGTTGCCAATTTATCAGCTGATGCTTCTGCACTTAAGGTGTCGCCTTATACCACCTCTTCTACTACCTTGTATATAGGTACCATTTCGGGCAAACTCATCCGGCTAACCGATGCAGGTGGCACACCCGTAGAAACCAATATTTCCGGCAATTTACCCGTTGGCGCCATCTCTTGCATAGAAATTGGCAGAAATGAAAGTGAACTGCTGGTTACCTTTTTTAATTACGGAATTAATAAAATTTGGTACTCCACTGATAGCGGAGCCACTTGGGTCAATAAGATGGGTGATTTTAAAAACATACCTGTCAGGTGGGCCTTATTTAATCCCAATCATCCTACTACCGAAGTGATATTAGCCACCGAATTGGGTATTTACGGAACCGCCAATTTCGATAATGCTGCACCCACCTGGACTGCTAAAAATACGGGGTTTGCCAATGTTAGAACCGATATGTTACAAATGAGAAATTCGGACTACCTAGTAATAGCAGCAACGCATGGCAGGGGACTATTTTCTTCTCTGGGTTTTTCGGAAGCCGCTGCTCCTACTATTAACTCTTTTACTCCGGTCAATGGCAGTGCCGGTACTACCGTAACTATTACCGGCACTAATTTTACCGGCGCCACTGCAGTAAGTTTCGGAGGGGCCGCAGCAGCTTCGTTTACCGTAAT
>JBIIVV010000043.1:0-18450 GCA_044339235.1 Ferruginibacter sp. | reverse complement strand
GATCGCTGGTTCCGGAAATAAAGGAAGTGTTTACCGCTCATGGAAACATCCAAACTGCTGTTGCCAGTCATTTGTCATTGCAGCCAGGCATACCCGTTACTTATAAAGCAGGTGATCAGCCTAACAATGCACTGTCATTAAACGTGCTCGAGCCGGGCGAAGTGGCCGCCACAGCGGGTACTTCTGGCGTTATCTATGGAGTAACGGATCAGCTGGTATTCGATCAGCAGTCAAGGATTAATAGCTTTGCACATGTTAATTATTTGGAGCAACAGAAAAGAATTGGCGTATTACTTTGTATCAACGGAACAGGTATTTTAAATAGTTGGATAAAAAAAGTAACCGGTAATCTTTATTCCTATCAGCAGATGAATGAAGCGGCTGCTACTGTAACAGCTGGGAGTAATGGATTGCGAATGGTACCTTTTGGCAATGGAGCAGAAAGAATGCTGGGAAACAAACTGGTGCAAAGTCATATTCACCAGATTGATTTCAATGTTCATGGTCCAGCCCATTTATTCAGGGCTGCACAAGAAGGAATTGCTTTTGCGTTTCGGTATGGTGTAGATATCATGCGTGAAAATGGAATGCAACCTTCGGTAATCCGTGCTGGTAAGGCCAATATGTTTTTAAGTGATGTTTTTACTAGTTGCTTTGTGAATGCTACCAATATTCCAGTTGAACTACATGACTGCGATGGTAGTGTGGGTGCTGCTAAAGGTGCTGGGATAGGAGTAGGTTTTTATAAATCACCCAAGGATGCATTTAGCAATTCTATCCCGATTGATTTAGTGGAACCAACGCAAAGCAAATTGTATGATCAATTATATGCTGAATGGAAGGAATTGATATGATTCCAACTATCAAATTGTGCTAAATAAAATAACGAGGTGGATTAACTCAACAACTATTTTCGAATATTTTTTTTATAAATAAATCCTAAACATCCATATCCAAATTAAAAATGGGTAGGGGCAAATCAAAACATATGTCAGTAGTAATTGGAAACAAAGAATTTTTTAAAGGTGTATCCCAAATTAAGTTTGAAGGCGCATCAAGTGATAATCCCTTGGCCTATCGGTGGTATGATGAAAATAAGATAGTAGCTGGCAAGCCTATGAAAGAATACTTGCGGTTCGCCTGTGCTTACTGGCATTCTTTTGTTGGCAATGGTGCAGATCCATTTGGAGAAGCCACTCATTTGCATCCATGGAATGAAAAATCAGATGCAGTAGAAAGAGCAAAAGACAAGGCAGATGCAGCTTTTGAGTTTATTACCAAATTGGGACTTCCTTATTATTGTTTTCATGATGTGGATGTGGTAGATTATACCAATGATGTATTGGATAATGAAAAAAGATTACAGTCGGTAACAGCGTATCTAAAACAAAAACAGGCAGATAGCGGCGTTAAATTGTTGTGGGGTACTGCTAATTTATTTTCTAGTCGCAGGTACATGAATGGAGCTGCAACCAATCCCGACTTTCATGTGTTGGCACATGGTGGGGCACAGGTAAAAGCTGCATTGGATGCAACCATTGAATTAAAAGGTGAGAACTATGTATTTTGGGGAGGCCGCGAAGGCTATATGAGTTTACTCAATACCAATATGAAAAGGGAGAAAGAGCATCTTGCTAAATTCTTACATGTTGCAAAAGATTATGCTCGTAAGAATGGCTTCAAGGGTACTTTTTTTATCGAGCCAAAGCCTTGTGAGCCTAGTAAGCATCAGTATGATTATGATTGCGAAACGGTGATTGGGTTTTTACGTCAGTATGATTTGCTCAATGATTTTAAAATCAATATTGAAGTAAACCATGCAACCCTTGCAGGACATACTTTTCAACATGAATTACAGGTAGCAGCTGATGCAGGTATGTTGGGTAGTATGGATGCCAATAGAGGGGATTATCAAAATGGCTGGGATACGGATCAGTTTCCAAATAATATTAATGAACTGGTAGAGTCTATGCTAGTAGTACTGGAAGCGGGAGGCTTTGCAGGTGGAGGGATTAATTTTGATGCAAAGATTAGAAGGAATTCAACTGATGCAGCAGATTTATTTTATGCACATATTGGAGGGATAGATACTTTTGCTAGGGCACTGATTATAGCGGATAATATCCTTCAGAAAAGTGACTATAAAAAATTACGTACCGATCGTTATGCCAGCTATGACGGTGGAAAAGGTAAATCATTTGAAGAGGGTAAATTAACCTTGGAAGACCTTCGGGCCTATGCTGTTGAAAATGGTGAACCAGCAAAAAATAGTGGCAAACAAGAATATTTCGAAAATATTATTAATCGATTTATTTAGGTGAATGGTGAATGGTGAATGGTGAATAGTGAATGGTGAATGGTGAATGGTGAATGAAAGTTATTTCATTCAATTGTTTCTACCTATAATTATTCAGTTCGCAGTGTTTTCATATAATGACATCATTGAACTGGGTGTTAACTAAGCACAATGCCTTATTAATGATGAATGTCTAATATCCAACGAGATTACAAGATGCAACAGGATACTGCTTTTTTATTTGATTTAAATGGTACCATGATTGATGATATGCAATACCATATCAAAGCATGGCATAAAATCCTTACTGAGTTGGGTGCAAATTTAAGTATGCAGCAAATGAAGGAAGAGTGCTATGGTAAAAATGACGAGTTGCTGGAGCGGATATTTCCTGGCCGTTTTTCTGTAGAAGAAAAAAAGGCGATGTCCATTGAAAAGGAAACTACTTATCAAAAAGAGTATCAACCCGAACTTGCCCTGATTAAGGGGCTGGATGGTTTTCTACAGTCCGCCCATGCTAATGGGGTTCAAATGGCTATTGGTTCGGCGGCTATCATGATGAATATTGATTTCGTAATCGATGGATTAGCTATTCGTCCTTTTTTTAAATCTATCGTAAGTGCAGATGATGTTCAATACAGCAAACCTCATCCCGAAACTTATCTAAAATGTTCGGATCAACTGAAGGTGAGTCCGCAGAACTGTATTGTATTTGAAGATGCGCTAAAGGGGGTGGCAGCGGCTGAAAATGCAGGCATGCAAACGGTGGTGTTAACAACGATGCATGCTGAGGAGGAATTTAGTCAATACAATAATATCCTTTGCTTTGTGAAAGATTATACGGATCCTCAGTTGAAACGTTTTTTTTCAATAATCTAAGTTATATTTAGTGAATTATTTATAAATGCGCTTGTTATTGGTCATTATTTTTAATGATGCTGCCATTTTTTACCTTTAAAATTTAAAATTCCTGTATGAATGCCTTACAAACCCAAGACTATCTCGTTTTTCTAGTTTATTTTCTTATTGTAGCAGGCTACGGCTATATGGTTTACTACAAGAAAAAGAAGGCGACTGTTTCCGCTTCCCATGATTATTTTTTAGCAGAAGGGTCCCTTACTTGGTGGGCTATTGGCGCATCGCTTATCGCCAGTAATATAAGTGCCGAGCAATTTATTGGTATGAGTGGAAATGGCTTTAAAATGGGGTTGGCTATTTCTACCTACGAGTGGATGGCTGCTGCAACACTGATGATTGTTGCCATTTTCTTTATTCCTGTTTATTTGAAGAACAAGATTTATACGATGCCACAGTTTTTAAATCAACGCTACAATTCAACTGTGGCAATGATTATGGCCGTATTTTGGTTGTTATTATATGTCGTAGTAAACCTTACCTCTATTTTGTACCTAGGTGCATTGGCCATCAGTAGTATTTCTGGTATCAATCTGTATGTGTGTATGTACGGGTTGGCGATTTTTGCAATTATCATCACACTTGGAGGTATGAAGGTGATTGGTTATACGGATGTTATTCAAGTTTTCTTTTTAATACTGGGAGGCTTAGTAACTACCTACATTGCCCTTACAATGGTGGCAGATCATTATCATACTAGTGGAGTAATAAACGGATTTAAAATGATGATGGAAAAATCCGATGATCATTTTCATATGATATTCAAAAATGACAATGCCAACTATCCTAGTTTACCCGGACTAACGGTATTGGTTGGTGGAATGTGGATAGTGAATTTGAATTATTGGGGATGCAACCAATATATCACCCAACGTGCATTGGGTGCCGATCTGAAAACTGCTAGAAGTGGTATTTTGTTTGCTGCTTTTTTGAAATTATTAATGCCCATAATCGTTGTTTTGCCGGGTATTGCAGCTTATGTGTTATACCAAGAAGGTTATTTCCAATCAGAGATGATGGTAAACGGTGAGTTGGTGCAGGATAAAGCATATCCAGTATTATTGAACCTGTTACCTCCTGGTTTAAAAGGGCTTGCATTCGCAGCATTGACTGCAGCAATCGTGGCTTCGTTGGCAGGTAAAGCAAATAGTATTTCCACCATTTTTACATTGGATATTTATAAGAAAAAACTCAATGTAAATGCTTCTGAAGTCCAAATGGTTAAAACGGGAAAGATTGCAGTATTGGTTGCCATGTTGATCGCTTGTCTTTTATCTCCATTTATGGGAATTGATAAAAAGGGAGGATTTGAGTTTATCCAGGAGTACACCGGATTTGTTAGTCCTGGTATTTTCGCCATGTTTATACTAGGTTTCTTTTGGAAAAAGACTACCTCCAATGCCGCTTTGTTTGCAACAGTAGGGGGCTTTGGATTATCCATATTCTTTAAATTTATCCCTTCTATTATTAACCTTTCTTTTCTGGCGCCTTTAGGATTTGCAACGCTTGTAAAGCAGTCTGACGGAAGTATGCTGTATGAAATTCCTTTTTTAGATAGGATGGGTTTTGTATTTGCTATTTGTGTTATTGTAATGTATATTATTAGTATGATAGAAAATAAAAGGGGCGTAACTACCAATGGTCTAGAAGTAGATCGATCTATGTTTAAAATGAACAATGCCTTTGCAGTAGGGGCATTAATTATTGGAGGTATATTGGTTGCTTTATATTCCTTCTTTTGGTAGACCATTTATTTTTGTAAAAATGAATTCATACGGTAGGTAGTTCTAAAAGAATTACCTACCTTTTTTGTAGTAAACTGTTGACGATTGTATAAATTGAGCAAGTAATTTTTAATCAAACCCATGAAAGAAATCAGGTCAATTATTGCCGCATATGATGCCATCGACAAGGATGTTACCAATGCTGCATTGGCAACTGTGGTAAGGGTTGAGGGGTCTTCCTATCGGCGAACAGGGGCTAGGATGCTGGTAATGGACAATGGGATTTGGGTAGGAGGCATTAGTGGAGGATGCCTAGAAGGGGATGCCCTTAAGCGGGCAAGAATGGCCATCGCAAAATCGGTTTCAACATTGATCACTTATGACACTACAGAAGAAGACAGTCATCAAATTGGCATTGGTCTTGGCTGTAATGGAGTGATTGATGTATTGTTTACTCCGTTGGTTTTTATTGATAAAAATAACCCGGTAGAAATATTAAAATCATGTATCAATAAGGATAGGAAATCGCATGTATTGGTTTCCATAACTCATTTGGAAGGAGAATGGGCGAACCTCAAAACTGGGGATATCATCCATTATAGTGGTCTTCAAAGCCTCTCTATTTTTTTAAATGACTTGTTGATTAGTGAAATTTCAAATGCTATCAATCATCAAATTGCAGAAAATAAATCTGCTACCAGTTCTTTTTTTATAGGGGATCAGAAAAAAATTGAATTATTTATCGAAATAGTCAATCCGGAAATCAGCGTGGTAATAATGGGGCATCAATATGATATTTATCCTCTTTGCAACCTATTAAAACAAATAGGTTGGCAGACAACCATTATAGCAGATCTTCAAAAATTAAAGGGAGATATTTTTAAAATTGCAGACACTGTGACTACCCCCGATCAGATTTCAAATCTTCTTATTGATCAATATACTGCCATTATTTTAATGTCGCATGATTACAAGACGGATAAAAAGAATTTACCCATTGCGTTGGCAACGGCTGCAACTTATATTGGAATGCTGGGTCCAAGGAGCCGTTCAGAAAAAATACGGAAAGAATTAGCTGAGGAGGGAAAGCCGATATCAGCTGCAGCGTTGGATCGGATTCACGCCCCAGTTGGATTGGATATTGGAGCTATAACACCAGATGAAATTGCATTGTCATTGGTAGCTGAGATAAGGGCTTCACTTTCAGGAAGGGAGGGAGGATTTCTCAGACTCCGTAAAACCAGTATACATGAACGGGGATAAATAGTTCCACCCACTTACAGTAGCCTCTTTTTGGTCCATTTAATTTTCAGCGTAAAAGTAATTTATCTTTGCGCTTTCTTTACTATTTAATCAATCAAATGTATAAAGCAGTTTTTATAGACATGGATGGAACTTTATTACAAAAGGACCATACTGTTAGCGAAGTCAACAAAAATTCCATTCAACGATTGTTGGATAACGGAATCCTAGTAGTTCCTATTTCAGCGCGTCCGCTCCATGGTTTATTGCACATTACTCAACAGGTATTGCCAGATTCAATGCCGGTAGTGAGTCTTAATGGTGGCTATATTTATCATAATTCGGAAATCATTTTCCAGGCTGATATCAGTTTACCTGAGGTAACTACAATTCATGCTGAATTGCTTTTATACGACGTATCGGTAATGTACTATAGTCAGATGAAATGGTTTGCTACCAAAAGCACCAGCGCTATTATTAAAGAACAGCGGATCACCAATGTTGCCATACAGATTCAGCCCATTGAGCAAACAATCGCGTCATGGAATACCGAAAATTCAGGACCCAATAAAATTTTAATTGTAGGAGATCCTGACTTGGTGATTGAGGTGGAACAAAAATTGAAAAGTCTATACCAGGACAAACTAAATGTTTTTAAATCCCAGTCCAGTTATTTGGAACTGATGCACCTTCAGGCGTCTAAAACAAAGGCCATACAATTTTTAATGAATCAGTACGGCATCCTTCGAGAAGAAGTGATTGCTATTGGCGACAATTACAACGATAAGGAAATGATTGAATATGCTGGCGTAGGTGTAGCAATGGGAAATGCGCCCGAAGAAATAAAGATGGTGGCGGATTTTGTTACCGATACCAATAATAATGATGGGGTTGCCAAAGCATTGGCTCATTACTTTCCTGAAAAATAGTTACCGCTTAAAAAGCAACACGATGGCGCCCAAAAAAGTAAGAACAATCACTACTTTTCGGTAATTGTCGTCCTTTATTTTTGAAACTATTCTAAGGCCTACCCAAAAACCAATCAGCATGGCAGGCAAAAGCAGTAAATCGGTATACAGCGATTCAAGGGTGATATTTTTCCATAAAAAAACTTGAAAGGGTAATTTAAAAAGATTGATCACTAAAAATATCCAAGCAGCGGTACCAATAAAATCATTCTTAGACATCCGCATCGCCAAAAAATAAATATTGGAAAATGCCCCCGCCAGATTACCTAGCATAGTAGTAAAACCCGCTGCTAATCCCATGTTGGCTACAAATAATTTATTGGTAGGGATGAGTGGTTTTTTTCGCATTTCTAATACAATCATGATTGCCACAGTTAGAATGATAATGACGGCCATTATTTTTCTAAAAACAGCCTCATTCATATCTTTTCCAACATATACTCCCACCAGAATTCCAATGGCCATCCAGGGAATCAATTTCCAAAAATGATTCCACTGAGCATGTCGATGGTAATAGGATACAGCAATAATATCTGCTACACAAAGCAGTGGAAGCACAATCCCTGTAGATGCCTTACTACCAAAAACAATTGCCATGATGGTAACATTCATCATGTCGATTCCTTTCAACCCAGCTTTGGAAAGCCCAATGAAAAAGGCTGCTAATAAAATCAGGCCCCAGTTGAAAAAAGAAAATATGAATAGAAGTTGCATAGCTATTTGGATATTTTATATTCAGCGTTGTGAACGTAATTTTTTTAAAGGGACTATGTTTTTTAAAGATAAAAAGCCACTTGTTAGTGACTTTTTAATACTTTTTGTTACCCAACCAGGATTCGAACCTAGACAAGCAGAATCAGAATCTGCTGTACTACCATTATACTATCAGGCAATTAATTGGTGGCAAATTTAAAGTAATAATTTAACTTATTCACCGTCATGGCTAATTTGACAGAATTAAATTTACTGTGTTGTGATGTACAGTATTAAAAAAAATTACTTGTTCCACCAAAAGGTAATTTTAATTACTAGCGCTCGGTTACGAACATAGAATGGAGCGGTATAGTAATTATCGGTGTATACAATAAAGAAATCACTGGCAGGTTTGTATCGCCATTGTAATCGAGTGTTTAAGTTCACATTTTTTTGCTGGTCATTGTATTGCACAAAAGTGGTAAAGAAAAATGTGTTGGTTAAAGTAACATCAATGCGAGGTCCAATAAGCCAGAAACTGGTTTGTCCCCAGGGCTCTGGCAGGTCGATATGGTTGTAGTTAGCGCTTAAAGTGATATTTACAAATGGTTGAAAACGGTAACCAACATCGGCAGTAAGGTTCAATCGGTTTCCATTGGCATAATATCCGCCAAACCTGGAAGAGAAAGCATAGGTAAATAGTTTTTGCGGTTTCGAAATATAGCTGGTTCCCCAAGCGTTCCATCTATGTTGAGTACCAGTCGGAAGCGTTACGTTACCCGTGTTGGTAGGGTCAAAAGGTTTTAGTAGTTCTACATAATCATGTGCTACCCAAGCATCAATGACTCCTTGGCTTCTTAAATTGATCTTGTAGTCAATAAGGGTTTCATTATCTGTTCGAATAAAACTTTTGGTAAAGAAAAAAGTGGAACTAAATACTGGGCCATGACTTAAAATAACACCCTTTTTTGGAAAAAATAAATGACTGATTATGGGGTTAATTTTGATGTAATCATTTCGTGGAACATATCCGACCTCGGCTAGGTAATTTTTACCTACTATTTCATGTTGCCATGCGATGATCCATTTTTTATTGACGTATTGCAGATTAGCAGCATGTACAAAATCACCATCTATTTTACCAGGACTAAAAGATTTTACCACCATGGCTTTTCCTGAAAATGAATTATTGGGTGATGCAAGATTGTATTCTAACCCAAGATTTCGGTTGTACTGGGAATAGAGTTGTTGTGAACTATCTTTATTTGGTCCGTATTGCAGCGATTGTTTATTTACAAACATCAGTCGGATATTGGATCGGGAAAATAAACGTCGCTGGAGTGCTACAACCGTAAAATTTTGTTCAGGTAACCCTTTTGCTGGGTCAGCTTTTGTTTTCATATCCATGATCCCCATGCGCCAGTTTTTATCAAGGCTGCCACTCAGTCTGGCGCCATAGCTGATAGGAACTCCTAGGCCAATCCGGCGTGAGAAAAAAGGGCGAATATTGGCATATCCAAAATTTGCAAAAAGGTCGGCATTCTCTAAAAAAAATTGTCTTTTTTCAGGAAAAAACAATTCATATCTATCTAGGTTGGTTACTTGTTTATCTACTTCCACCTGCGAAAAATCTGGGTTTACCGTCATGTCTAAATTTAGGGAGGAGCTTAGGGCAACCTTTGCATCTGCTCCAAAATCTTTTCGATAGTTAGAAGGAGTTGAATGATCATAATCTTTTGAAAGGCCAGACAATAAATAGGGGATTACAGAAATGTTGGCACCTGCTTCCGGTGGTGCTTCATCCCAAACTAGTGTGCCAGTATAGGCAAGTGAAGCGGTGGGGAATTGTCTTGGAATAGGTGTCCAACTTGATTTTTCAGCAACTTTGATATCCATTCTGCTAAAATTGATTCCCCATTGGGTAATCCCTTTTTTATACCTCAATGAAGTAAAAGGAATGGCGGCTTCAAATATCCATTTATCGGGATAGTTTTTTACTTTCGAAACCCACTTATTGTCCCAACTGAGATCTACTACAGATCCATTATACTCGCTTCCATCCCATTGTGCACCGGCTGCATTTGCGCCAAATGTAAATCCATTGGTCCGGTCATCAAAGGGATCAATGAAAAATATAAAGTTATCATTTTTAGAAAAATTAAAATCTCTTCTCAGCGACTCTACCATGTAGGGCCCCGGATTTTTAAGGTAGCATATTGCGATGATGTAAATCTTTTTAGCATCATAAGCCATCTTGATCGTGGTCTTCACCGTTGCCCTGCTAGTGTCCATTGGAAATACCATGAAGAAATTATCGGCTGAGTCCGTATTTTTCCAGGCTGATTCATTCATTTCACCGTCAATCTGAATGGGGGAGGAGGCTTTATTGATGTGTAATTGATAGGAGCTGTTTTTTTTCTGAGCTATTGTATATAGACTAAGTAAACAAAAAGGAAGGAATAATAAATTTTTCAAAAAAGCATTGTTTTTAGTGGTGGTAATATTCTGCGAGTAGACTGGGCAGTTATCTAATACCCTGTAAAGGCTGTTGTAAGCGTACTTATGTTATTCGGGTTGCCTTAAAATGATATCCATTAATTCCTTGATAGCATATTTGGTGTGAACGGTCATGTTCGATCCCCCGCTATTGATATGAATTTTGGCCGTTCCGTTTTGAATAGTAAGGTTGGTAATATACCTCGTAAATATGATGTGGGTAGCACCTGCTGAATCTTGAATAGTAATAAAGTCGTTCATAAAATTGATTAAATGGTTGTTTCTACCTTATTTCATTCTTCAAATATACGGACGAATTGTAAATCAAAATGAGGGGTGTGTGACTTGAGTCATTAAAAGGGAACAGCATTCTTAGTCATTTCTTTAAAAATTTCAATTAATATATTAGTAAAATTTAATATAAATGACTATTTTAGAGATGCTTATTCGAAATCCCCTATACCATTGAAGGCAGCTCCTTATCTTTTATTGACCTTCATTAATGGCATTTTCATATTTAAAACAAATTGGTTGTCCCCAAGAATCTAATTTCTTTCCTGGTTGGCATATGCATTTACCTATTGGATAGTTTGAATCGCTAGGCAGTCCTTTTAAATAATATCTTGATTGATTTTTTTATTATTTATTACGCCCAATTTCTTTGTAAATAATTACCCTTACTTTATCTATCCTTCTTAGAAAAACAGAAGAAATCTTTTATTCCTTAATTATAATTAAGTTTTCTATAATCTTTAAAATTAAATTGCGTGATAAAGGAATATTTCTGTTCGAAAATAAAAATAGTGTCAGCAAGAGGATATAACTGCTTATCTAAAAAAATAATAAACAATAGACATACTGGTTGGTTACCAATTAAGTTGATGATGGGAATTGCCTTTTTACTTTTGTTTTCAAATAAGGTAATGGCAGATTACACCATTGCCGCTGGTAGCAATATCGATGCTAGTACGTTAACCGGACAGAGCGGGGTTTTGACTATAAATGGCACCCTAACTGTAAATGGGTCAGTCTTTTTAAGTGGGTTTACCGCTGTAATTATTAATGGTCCAGGAGGGAATATTTTCTGGACCGTCAATAAGGATTTAAGTTTTAATGCTGGAATTTTATTTGATGTAAACAATCCTGGTTTAACTGGAGGGCTTCAGCCAACGGGAGGTAGTGCTGCAAAAAGTCTAACTATTGGAGGTACTACAATTGCTGTGTCGAACGATAATAGTAATAATGCCGCTTTTTCATTTGCTCAGTTTAATGCTGCAGGAGGCTTGCCTAAATTTACACTTACTGCACCAGCTTCTGTTTGTTATGGAAATTCATTGATAGCTACATTAACTCCCAATGATAATGTGGTTTCTTTTGATTGCTATTGGAGCGTTAGTAAAGGGAGTATTTCTCCAGTAAATTCTAAAGGGTTTACTACACCACAAGCTGCCACTATTACCCCAATTAGTTCTGCAATAGCAGAAAACTATACGGTGAGTTGTTCAGTTACAAGGGCTGGCGATGCTGACATTATTACTACCAAACAAGTTACTATTTTGGTCAATCCCCTGCCACCATTACCAACTTCGGTATTAGCATCCCCTGCTAATTTTTGTTTGGGGAGCAGTTCAAACTTAACTGCAACTTCTACAGGTAATACTATAAAATGGTACAGTGTAAATGTAGCAGGAACTAGTTTGGGTTCAAGTGCCAGCGGAGTAAATTTCCCTGTTGCTCCTATTGTTAATACCACTTATTATGCAGAAGCAATCATTCCCGCTACAGGTTGTGTCAGTACTACTAGAAATCCTATTACCATTACCGTTAATCCACTTCCAGCAATTACCTTTTCATTGGGCTCACTGGGAGTTTGTACCAACTCGATAGCACAAACAATTACACAGGCTTATTCCACCACCACCAATGCGCCAACTCAATATAGTATTGTTTGGAATGGATCTCCTTCGAATAGTTTCGTTAATATCAATAATGCGCTATTGACCGCAAGTCCCATCTCAATTACAGTACCTGCAAATACGGTACCTAATAGTTATACAGGAAACCTCACGGTTAAAAATGCAAATGGATGCCTTAGTAATCCAGCAATACCCTTTTCAGTATCTGTGAATGCGCCCATTACAATTACCTCGCAACCTAGTACCTCTAGCTTTTGCTTGGGAAGCAACGCATCGATTGGTTTAACCGCATCGGGAACTTTGCCTACTTATCAATGGCAGTTTAGCGCTAGCGGGATTGGAGGTACTTATACGAATCTTTCCAATTCGGGTATTTATGCTGGGGTTAGTTCTTCATCCCTAAATCTTACTGCACCGCCAATTGGATTAAGTTCAAATTTTTATCGGGTGTTGGTGAATGGAACCTGTGGTTCGATAACCTCTGATCCAATCGCATTGAAATTTGGTAATTTGTGGATAGGGAAAATAAGTTCGAACTGGAATGATCCCAATAATTGGTCAGACGGAATTCTTCCTTCTACCATTTGTTCAAATGTGTTGATACCCAATCAAGTTTATCAGCCAACTTTATCTTCATCACCAGAGGTGGTAATTAATAACCTTATTATTGATCCGGATGCTACCCTAACAGTTGCTAATGCTACCATGAAAATTGCTGGTTCAATTACCAATAATGGCAGTTTGGATGTAAGTAAAGGCACACTTGACTTTAATGGAACCTTACCTCAAAATATTTCGGGAAAATTATTTTTAGATAGCAGCATTCAGAATCTAATAGTCAGTAACGAAACCGGACTTTCATTGTCAAGTACCTTGGGTAGGCTCAATATTACCGGCGATTTAGCTTTTGGAAATGTAAACAATGCAACGTTCAATACTGGAGATAATCTTGTATTGGCATCCAACGCTACTGTCACAGCTCGGGTAGCTGATATCACCAATGGAGGAGTTAATTTTGGTAATAAATTTTCAGGAAAAGTAACAGTCGAAAGGTATTTCCCTGCTCGAAGGGCATGGCGTTTGGTGACTGCTCCTCTTTCTGGTGCTGGGTCTATATTTAGTACCTGGCAAAATAATGGTGTGTTTGCATCAGGAAAAGGTACCTATGTTACCGGACCCATTGCGAATTTACTTACTAATGGCATGGACCCTAGTCCACTTAATAATTCATCATTAAAATTTGGATCTGCGCTTTCGCCCATTACCAATACAATCACCACCAATTTGTCAACAGCTACTGGCAATTCGGATAATAAAGGTTTTTTTATTTTTGTAAGAGGAGATAGAACTGCCAATAATTTGAGTGTTAATTATTGTAATACCACCACTTTAAAAAGTAGCGGTATTTTACAAACGGGTGATCAGCAATTTGCAGCTACACCTAGTTTAGGTGCATTTACTCTAATTGGTAATCCCTATGCTTCTCCTGTAGATTTCAGTAAATTGGTAAGAACCAATTTAAACAATCGATTTTATGCTTGGGATCCCTATTTAGGAAATGATCAAGGAGGTTATGTAATCATTGATGATATTCTTAACACAGGCATTTATACATCAACCCCTTCAAGTCCGGGTGGGCAGACTAAAATTATTCAATCAAGTCAGGCTGTTTTTGTTGTTACCGCTAATCCCGCTGTCGCCTCCATTAAGTTTACTGAGTCGGCGAAATCGTCTAGTAATCTCCAAGGTCTTTTTAGACCAGTTACTGGGCCCCTGTTTTTTAAAACCAATTTGTATTTGCAAAATGACAATGGCAGTAGTTCCTTGGCAGATGGTAATTTAATTCAGTTTAATAATCATTTTAACGCTGGAGTAGATATGCAAGATGCCATCAAATTGAGTAATGTGTATGAAACAATTGGATTGGCAAATGGCACTACTTCTTTGGCCATCAATCGAAGACCAATACTTGCCAGCCGGGATACCCTATTTTTAAATTTTTCAAGAAATCGGCAAAGAAAATATCAGTTTGAATTTGTAGCAGGTAAAATTCAACGGGATAATTTGGCAGGATTTTTAGAGGATCAGTACCTTAAAAAATTAACCCCATTGAATATGGATGGCATTACTAAGGTTGACTTTGAAGTATCCTCCAACCCTTTATCTGCTGCTAGTAACCGGTTTAGGGTACTATTTAATCCTTCTGTTAGTTTCAATAAAATAAATGCAGCCGTAAAGGATGATGATATTGCAATAGAGTGGGAGGTGAGCGACGAATATAATATTAAATCCTATGATATTGAGCGTTCAAGAAATGGAGTTAGTTTTACAAAGTTAGATTCTAGTCTAGCTTCCGGAAATGGTAAAAAACTAGTTTCCTATGCCTGGCTAGATAGGGAGCCTTTACCTGGCTATTATTACTATAGAATCCGAAGCCTCAGTAATAATGGTGTAGTTGGTTACAGTAAAGTGGTGAAGGTGAAAATGAATCGCTCTACCAATGATTTATATGTAAGCCCCAACCCAGTTACTGAAAATAATATTCAAATTCAAATGAATAAAATGCCTCCTGGAGTATATAGGGTAAGGCTTATAAGTACTATTGGGCAGGTGTTGGGTAATTATTCGATTACTCATGTAAAGAATATGTCAAAAGAAACTATTCATTTAGCGAATCGATTAGCTCCGGGTATTTACCAGTTAGAGATTACATTCCCTACTAATAAAGTCAAGAAAATCACTATAAGTGTACAATAATTATAAGAGCATTTTTCGCTATACTTACAGCTGCCTCCATTTGGAGGCAGCTTTTTTTTGAATAGTTTATTACCTTAAAATAGTAAACTTAAAAACGATCTATTTGAAATTTAATTCCATATAGACAATCCTCCATTTCATCGTTTTCTATGAATTATCAACGAAGAAGTGTGTACTTTAAAATTATATATAAATAAATTGTAATGTATTTGTGCAAAACATGTCATTGTGCGTTAATAACTCCTACATCAGTTCAACTTCATTTCTTAGTCCAGTCCACTATATTTACAGGCCAGTATTGACATTTTCAATTGTGGCGGTTCATCTATTCAAATAACAGTGCTGGACATTTACGCTTAACTTTTCAACAGCGTATCAAAGTCAGGCATTTTTATGTAGGTTTGCCGTCCTACTAAATTATAGAAACGTGCGTTTAAAGAGTCTTGAAATTAAAGGATTTAAAAGTTTTGCCGATAAAACTGTGCTTCATTTTGATGAGGGTATTACTGGCGTGATTGGGCCCAATGGCTGCGGTAAGAGTAATATTATTGATAGTATTCGCTGGGTAATTGGTGAACATAAAATCAGCAACCTTCGAAGTGAAAACTTAGAGAGTCTGGTTTTCAATGGTAGTAAGAGCCGTTCTGCATCGGGATTGGCTGAAGTGAGCCTTACATTTGAGAATACGAAGAACTTGCTTCCTACCGAGTTCAATATGGTAACGGTTACCCGTAAGTATTATAAAAACGGCGAAAGTGAGTATCGGCTCAATGATGTTGCCTGCCGGCTCAAGGATATTCACAACTTGTTTATGGACACCGGTGTAAGTACCGACAGTTATGCCATTATTGAGTTGGGAATGGTAGATGATATTATTAAGGATAAGGAAAACAGCCGTCGTAAAATGCTCGAGCAGGCTGCTGGAATTACCATTTATAAGACGCGTAAAAAAGAGGCAAAACTTAAATTGGACGCTACGGAGCAGGATTTGGCTCGTATTGAGGATTTGCTTTTCGAGATCAATAATCAGTTGAAAAGTTTGGAGAGTCAGGCAAAAAAAGCGGAGAAATATTTTGAAATAAAGAAGGAATATAAGGACGTTAGTATTGAATTAGCAAAGGCATCGCTGGAAGGATTTAACATCACTTATCGAGATTTGAATCACCAGCAGCAGGCCGAAGTGGATAAGCGAATTGAATTGGAAACAGCTATCGCAGTGGAAGATGCTGCTATGGAGCAGGAAAAACTTGGGTTCATTGCACAAGAAAAGGCCCTGCAGGATATGCAACATGCTTTTAATGATTTGCTGGGTGCTTTACGCAGCAAGGAGAGTGATAAAAGTCTAACGGCCCAACGATTACAATACCTAAAAGAAAGGGAAGCCAGTCTGAATGATTTCTTACTAAAGGCAGGTGGGCAGTTGAAAGGACTCGATGAAAGCATTCAATTTACTAATCTGCAAATAATTGAAGATGAGGTAAAGCTTGAAGAATTGGAAGACAAGCTGGATGAATTGAAAAATGCGGTTGAAGACAAACGTAAAATTTTTGATGAAAAACGCAGTAGCATCGACGCTTTGCGCAGGGAAAACCAGGCCATTCAAAGAAATCAGTTTGATGCAGAAAAAAAAGTAGCAATAGCCGATACCAGCATTCAAAATGTGCAACGTACCATCTTACAAATTCAGGATGAAAAAGCTCAGCGACAAATTCAGTTGCAACAACTGGAGGCAGAGCGCAAGGTGAAATCCGAGGAATTGGATCAGAAAAAAGTAGACCTTCAGCAATTGCAGGATCACCACGAATTTACCAAGGAGCAAATATTTCAAACGCAAAGTGTGCTCGAAGGCCTTCGGTCTGATTTGGCCGAAGAAAGTCGCAAGCTGGACAGTAAAAAAAATGAGTACGCCTTGTTGAAAAGTTTGGTTGACTCCATGGAGGGATATCCGGAAAGTGTGAAGTTTTTACATAAAAATCCCAATTGGAATCATGAAGCTCCTTTATTAAGTGACATCATGTATGTTCAGCCTGAATATAGGGCTGCCGTTGAAAATGTGTTGGAGCCTTACCTCAACTATTACGTGGTAAATAATCTAGAAGAAGGACTGCAGGCAATCCATTTGCTAGACAATAATAAAAAAGGTAAAGCAAATTTCTTTTTACAAGATCAATTTACCGGTTTTGAAAATACTACCCAACCAAAGGGTACGATACCTGCCTTGAGTGTTGTGGAGGTGGATGCTAAATACAGTCATCTTGCCAAACATTTGCTGGGCAATGTTTTTATTGCTGACAATGAGGAAGCGATCAATAACAGCAATGGTGCTGTTGTATTGGAAAAAACAGGTAAATATGTAAAGGGTAAATATTCAATTACTGGAGGAAGTGTGGGGTTGTTTGAGGGTAAGAAAATTGGCCGGGCCAAAAACTTGGAAAAATTGGTTGAGGAAATCAGCGCCCAGGAAATTATTGTGAATGAATTAAAAGCTACCATACAGATTCGCCACAATGAAGTGATTGCTTTCAATGAACAGTTGAAAGAAAATGCAATTAAGCAAACGCAACAGGATATTAACAATGGCACCAATCTTGTTTTTAGTCTGCAAAATAAAATTGAAAATCTCCTCCATCTGGAAGAAAGTAGTTCAAAAAGAATTGAGGAACTGCAAGGACAACTAGAAGCCAATCAAGATGCTATTGCAAGCACTAGGGATGAGCTTGAAAAATTAAATACCCAGTTAGAAGAGTTGACGGATAGAATGCAGGCAGTAGAGCAGGATTATGCATTGGCTGAACAAGAGTATAATTTTTCAACGGCTACCTTCAATGATGGAAACCTGCAGTTTACTCGTCAGCAGAGCAAGTTGGTTGCGCTCAAGCAGGAATTCGAATTTAAGAGCGGACAGCTAAATGATTTGAAGATTCAAGTTGAAAATAGTACGGTTCAACTAACGGAAGCGGCCAATAGCATTAGCGAAACAGCTACCGCACTGGCTGAATTGGAACTGTTGGTGGTTACCATGTTGCAAAATAAAGACAGTGAAGAAAAGAAATTGAATGAAGCCGATCAGGCATATTACAATTTGCGCAGTGTCCTGTCTGCTAAGGAAGCCGAGCTTCGACAAAAACAAAAGTCGAAAGAAACCATTGATACTTTATTAAATGAGATTAAGGATAAATTAACGGATCTCAAATTGCAACTTGCAGGAATGAAGGAAAGACTTCATGTGGAATTCAAGATTGATCTGGATGTAATTATTGATGAACCAAGAACAGGGGATTTGCCTTTAGAAGATTTGCAGGATAAGAACGACCGGATGCGGAAGCGCTTGGAAAATATCGGGGAAATCAATCCTACAGCCATTGAAGCCTACACCGAAATGAAAAAGCGCTATGAGTTTATCATGGAGCAAAAGAATGATCTGGTAACGGCTAAGGATAGCC
>JBIIVV010000042.1:0-18507 GCA_044339235.1 Ferruginibacter sp. | reverse complement strand
AAAACTGCCCTTCTCTCTTTTGGCATGTCCGGTAAATTATTTCATGCGCCATTTATACAGGCTCACCCTGGCTTTCAACTCATAGGGGCATGGGAAAGAAGCAAGAAAATTATGGGCGAATTTTATCTGGGAGTGAATTCCTACCCCTCATTGGAAGCCATTCTAGAAGACGAATCAATTGACCTGGTAGTAGTGAATACCCCCACCGCTACCCATTATGAGTATGCAAAAAGATCCTTACTAGCGGGAAAGCATATTGTGGTGGAAAAGGCTTTTACTACAACGGTTGCTGAAGCGGTAGAACTCAAAGAGATTGCCGAGAAGGTAAATAAAAAAATATCCGTTTACCAAAATAGGCGCTATGATGGTGATTTTAGAACGGTAAAGAAAATAATTTCAGAAGGCTGGCTAGGCAAAATAGTAGAAGCAGAAATTCATTACGACCGGTATAAACCACTACTCAACCCAAAGCCACATAAAGAAATTCAAAGTGCGGGTTCTGGTTTGCTAAAAGATCTTGGACCCCATATCATCGACAGTGCGATTTGCTTATTTGGATTTCCGCAAGCAGTTTTTGCAGAGATCCGAATCACCCGGCCCGAATCGTTGGTGGATGACTGGTTTGATTTGCTGCTGTATTATCCTGATTGCAGCGTGCGACTTAAAAGCGGGGTTTTTGTAAGAGAGCCCCTTGCCAGTTTTATTGTTCACGGAACAAAAGGGTCTTTTTTAAAAAACAGAACCGATGTACAAGAAGCCGATTTATTGGCCGGTAAAAAACCCAATACCACCGACTGGGGAACAGAACCTATATCGGAACATGGATTATTACATACTGAAAAAGATGGGCAAATTATTCGGGAGCAGATAGAATCACTGAAAGGTAATTATTATGACTACTATGATGGCGTATACAAAGCCATAACAGATAACCAACCAATGCCGGTAACCGCTGAAGAAGGCATCGGCATCATGCGCATTATTGAGGCAGCGTTACTAAGTTGCCAAGAAAAGAAAGTGATTGAATTGTGAATGGTGAATGGTCAATTGTGAATGGGCAATTGTGAATGGTCAATGGTGAAAATTTGGCCAGCTTGCTGCTTCTGAACTATTATGCTAATTCATCCAGCACACTATCAGTTATCAACTATCAGTTATCAACTATCCGTTATCAATTTCACCATTGACCATTCACCATTCACCATCAACCCTCTACTGCGTCAAACCATATTTTTGTCTTATCATCCCAGTCTCCATTATAATTGATGGTGAGCTCTTCTCCCTTTTCAATGAGGCGCACTGTTTTTACAAGAATGACATCCTCGTCATAATTCATAAAATATTCGCAATTGCTTTGATAGCTATGGTTATAAATCGGCACCAGCCCCAATGACATACAGCATTTGTCTTTTAGAGTACCCCATTCAAAAATATAATCGTGCAAGGCTGTTTTATCCAAATGAATCCGATCATCGCCACTCATCACAATCACAGGTGACACTTCGACTACGGTATTTTCAGCAATCGTTTCTGTTGTATAAACACCTCTTCCCATCGAATCTGTTTTATCAACATATAAATAAGGTTTCAGCATAACATTGAATTAAAAGTAAAAATTGTAATTTGCAAGATAGTTATTTTAGGAGTTACACCTAGAGGAATAAACAATCAATTTCACAATGAATACTTGCGATATTGATCTTTCAACAACCTCCGACTCTGGTGAATTACTTAAAAATCGCTCCCTTTAATAGTTTACCACAAAAAACAATAAGATGTCGCTTGAAATAGATGAAATAACCATACAACAAAAATTCGAGGAAGCGATTGTCTCTGAAGATATATTACGGATTCAGGATTCTTTGAATGACCAGAATAAGTGGCGGTAATACCGGATCACAAGCTTCCACTTTGATCATTCAAGCAATGGCAGTAGGCGAAATTACCCTCGCCAACTGGTGGAGAGTAATGCGCAGAGAAATCATCCAAGGGCTTTTACTGGGCTCCGTGCTAGGCATTATTGGATTTACAAGGGTAGTATTTTGGTCTAATTTTTTTTCCAATATATATGGAGCACATTATTACCTGATAGGCTTTACCGTTGGAATTTCTTTAATTGGGGTAGTGCTTTGGGGCACCTTAACGGGTTCGATGTTGCCTCTGATTTTAAAAAGGCTAGGCGCCGATCCTGCCGTTAGTTCAGCCCCTTTTGTTGCTACACTCGTTGACGTTACCGGATTGATTATTTATTTTTCCGTAGCCTATCTTTTTTTAAAGGGCATTCTTTTATAAACTATAGCAAACAAGCAAATACATTTTCTATATCGGATATACTTTTTATGTTATTACAAAAGCCCGATTGTTCAATAACAATCGGGCTTTTGTAATAATAGCTTACCAATTATTAAATCGCAGGATCTTGAAATACTTTGGGGGCTATAATGGATTCAATTGCCACTTTTTCAATTCCCAAAGTATCACACCAACCTAAAAACTTTTGGTGGACCTCATCTAAAGTTAGTTTTTGTGCTGGAGTCAATTCCAAAACATGGGCACGACTGATTGTGCGAATAGGTAATCCTCTTTTGGCTAAAAAATACTTAGCGCTCATCGGATAGGCGACATGAATTAAAGGATCTACCTGTATCAACTCATTTTGCAACCAGTCCACCTGCTCCTTCATGGCCGGATTGGCGGCATTATTAACCATCCAAACCAAAATTTCAGGATAAAAGTTGCCGGAAATAGCACTCATTCCTTTTCCGCCATTTCGCACCACAAATGATGAATTGGGCGTATGGGCATCAAAAAATTCAAATTCGGTATTGCCACTCTCTTTTAAAATAGTCAGTTTTGCCAATACCTGATCCTTTTCAATGGAAGTGTCTTTATGGTAAATAAACCTCCCTGTTTCTACCAAACTTTTAAAAACATTCGCCGTAAGGATTCGCTTATAGGGAGCTGGGCATTCGTACAATCCGAATGGAATTCCTGGAGAAAGTTCCAGCATCCGATTAAAATTTCGAAGTAGCACTTCGTCACTATCTTCAATATTGGCAAAATGACCAGTAATTAAAATCACTGCATCGATGCCCGTATCATATATTTTTTTTGCAAAAATTGCTTTGTCTTCAATGGTTAAGCCAAAAGAACCGGTAGCCACAATGGGCACTCTTCCTCGAACATATTTTACAATAAAACTAGTCAGCTCCAGACGCTCGTCTTCGGTTAAGCTGTACATCTCGCTGCTTAAGCAATTAGCAAAAAAACCTTTCACGCCAGCGGCCAAATAAAAATCAATTAATTTTGAAACGACATCAAAATCTAGCTTTGCCTTTAAATTAAAAGGCGTAATCATTACGGGTACAAATTTATTTTCCATCTTATTTATTGATTTTTTTTATTGAAAAACTGTTTGATTTTAGTGAATAGTATGCCAGTCAAGAAAATAGTTAAAGTGCCCACTACTATGATCATGTTTTTGTGTAGTGCGATTTTTAAATACGATAAATCAGGACCTAGTTTATCAGAAAAACTAAACCATACGATCACAATCACACCGATAATTACTGCTATTAACGCTTCTGTATTTTTTGTTTGTTTACTAATTAAACCTAATAAAAACAACCCTAACATACCACCAGCAAAGATCCCAGACAATTCCCACCAGACATCTAAAATACTTTTGATACCGATCATAGATAATCCGACGATTAATCCAATTGCACCTACAATGATAGTAGATGAATATAGAATTACAAATTCCTTTTTATCCGATAATTGTGGTGAAAAATATCTTTTATAAATATCTTTTGTAAAAACAGTAGCAGAAGCATTCATGCCTGAACTAATGGTACTCATTGCGGCAGATAATATAGCCGCCACTAATAATCCTAAAAAAACAGTGGGTACCTTATTTACCATAAAATGAGGCATCACTTTATCTGCATAATCTGCAGGTTTAAGTTGGCTCATATAATTGGTAATATCCATTGCACTGGCATTTGCCCCTAATTTTTGTACCGCCAATCCGTGTTTCAAAGAATCTGCAATAGCCGGATTCATTTGATAATAAGCAAACAAGGATGTTCCAATAATAAAAAACAACAAGGAGGCTGGAACATATATAAAAACGGATAACCAAACCGATTTTCTTGCTTGTTTATCAGAGATGGCGGTATGATAGCGTTGGACATAGTTTTGATCCATCCCAAAATTATTGAGATTAATAAAAAAGCCATAGAAAAGCACTACCCAAAAACTGCTTTCTTTAAAATTGAAAGCTGCTGTTCCCAAACTAAATTTATGTTCCGATTTGGCAATTGCATAAATAGCAGTTACGCCACCAGGGATCTCCCAAATAATTAAAAACAGAATTAATAATGCGCCCAGCGTTTTAAGTACCCCCTGCACCACTTCTGTCCAGATCACTGCTTCGATTCCACCTAACACAGTATAAATAATAATACAAATGCCCATCACGATCATGATAGAAGACATTGAAAAACCTAGTAAAGCCTGTAAGGTGAGTGCCATTCCAAAAAACACAGAACCCATTCTAGCAAATTGGGTTAATAAAAAACAAACTACTGCATAGGTTCTAGCCCAGGGTCCAAACCTTTTTTCTAAATTAGTATAGGCCGAAATCTCACCCGTGTTTCTATAAAAAGATACAAAATATTTAGCTGCTACCCAAGCTGCAAAAGGCATAGAAATACTGAAAACAAATGCATTCCAATTGGTACCGAATGCTTTACCCGGAACACCTAAAAATGTATTGCTACTTAAAAAAGTAGCATAGATAGAAATACCAATGGCCCAGCCGGGTATTTGTCCAGAAGCACTGGTGAACTGCTCGGTATTTTTATTTTTTTTAGAAAAATAATATCCAATGCCAATCATACCGAAGAGGTAAATGAATACAATGGACAAATCGATGAATGGAAGGTTTTGCATATAAGTACAATTACAGTAACAGTGGCAAGCAGTTCCTAAATGATTAAATATAATTTAGACAATAAAAATATTCTTAATTGCGCACAGTTAACTGAAGATTATTTTCTAAAATATGTACTATTTTATCATTAATTATGCATATAAATGATAAATGATAGCAATTAAAGCCTTATTTTAGGTTAATTATTCAAAAATTTCATGAAACCACATTATCACAAGGTTCCCAAAAAACTGGAAAACTCTTTCAGTTTGCGCAAAGATGTTTCTGCCAATTTTGAAGATACATGGCACTATCATCCAGAGCTGGAATTGCATTATATAAAAAAAGGAGAAGGCCTTCGATTTATTGGAGATAATATTAGCAACTTTTACTCAGACGAAATGTTGCTTTTAGGCGAAAACCTTCCCCATACTTGGAAATCCCACGATGCCTACTTACTTCCGCAATCTAAATTGGAAGTAGAGACCACCGTGATGCATTTTCTACCCAATTGCTTGGGGCTAGAATTCCTATCGCTGCCTGAAGCTTATCAATTAACACAACTGATTAAAAAAGCAAAAAATGGCTTATTAATTTATGGCGATACGAAGTGGAAGCTCTTGGCTTTATTAGAAGCTGCTTATGAAGCTGAGAATCTTCAAAGGATATCGCTGTTTATATCTATATTAAGTACGCTAGCAGAAACAAACGAATACGAGCCCATTACTAGTTCACACGCCTTCTACCAGTCCAATCAGTTAGAAACCGATCGCCTCAACCAGGTTTATACCTATACCCTTAAAAATTACATGAACAAAATAAGCCTAGCTGAGATTGCCTCTTTGAGCTGCTTGAGTATTACCTCTTTTTGTAGGTATTTCAAAATGATGACCAATAAGACTTACACTGATTTTTTATCAGAAATCAGAATCAGTTATGCTTGTAAATTTTTAATTGAAAATAAACAGTTAACCATTGAATCCATTAGCACTGAAACAGGATTCAACAATGCCTCTAATTTTTTTCGACAATTTAAAAAAACGGTTGGACTAACTCCAAAAGCTTATCGAAAAAAATACATGACTGGATAGGAAAATTTAAACAGCAAAGCATCCACAATTACTTTAGCTTTCTTTTTACCGACTTCACTTGTTTTTTTAATTCTTCCAATTGCCCCATTTGTTCTTGGATAAAACTATTGTCTTCGAGGCGACCCACTACCTGGTTCATTTCTTTACTATTGCTATACGCCATTTTTCGAAATGGATTTCGATAGTCTTTTGCTCTTGATTCATAGATCCCCTTGCACATCCATTCACGGGTGGCAACTGAGTTTTCAAGTAATTGATTAAAAAATGCTGCGGTAAATTGCTTAGGAGTAATATTCAGTATTTCCAACAGGGCGGTATAGGCATGATTGAGTTTATCGGTAAAATAGGTAGCGCTTTGCTCACTATAAAATGCATGTACCTCATTCCAGCTTTTTACTTTTTGATGAACGATATTGGATTGCAATTTTTCAACAGCTATTTGCTGAATCAGTTGCCCTCCGATATTCATCCATTCGCTTCGTTGAATTTTGGCGGATAGACTTTTCTTGAATTCATCAAAACTGCTGAACTTGTTTTGTTGGATATGTCGTAAAAATTCTGTGGCAGCATAATATTGTACCAATTCGGTAAAGAGGGCAATGGATTGAGGGACTTTTAACACAATCGTATTACGGGAATTGTTTTCCCATCCTTTTGTGGTGGCAATTCCCTTTTCATTGGGCTGTAATTTTTGTAAATGGCTAAGCGATGTAAAAATTTCATTAATGGTATCTGGCGCCAAATAATTATATTCTATTAACTGTGCCCTAGTGGTCCTTTTGTCTCGGTCCACATATTTATGGGCATTCCTTTCCAAAGCATACATATTATACATGAACCAATAGGCGGGCATTACCACCAGCTGGTTATTGCTTACATCATTGCTAACCAAACTAAATGGCACAGGAATATTTAATTCCGCCGGAAAGTCGCCCTTGGCAATGATGGTGAAAGATGCAAATTTGGAATTGTGCTTCAAGCTCACACATAATCCCGGCCAAAAACCCCGGCCAGCAATGAGTTCTCCATCTGCACTTCTACTGTTGTGGTTGCTGCCAATGGTAGCACCTGCAGCCATATTACTTTGACCCATTAATAGAGAGGCGCACAAAAATGAATTGTTATGATGCTGTTCATGTGCAGGAAAAATGAGTGAATTCAATACCTCGCAACAGGAGATGGTAGAGTTGTTGCCAAGGTAAGAATTGATAAGTCTTGCCCCATATTTCAATTGCGAATGGGCAGCCATAACAAATCGCACTGCTTTTACGCCATAGAATATCCTACACCCATATCCAATAATCCCATTTACCAATTCGCAGCCTTCTCCAATTTGGGAAGTGCGATTTTCATCGCTGTTGATGGTAAGGTTCTTTAATTTATTGGCTCCTTTTAAATAGGCGTCGGTACCAATCAAAACATCTTTTATGATTTTGCAGTTTTTAATAACGGTGCGGTCACCAATCGTACCATAACGACCCCTTTGTGGTACAAACCGGTTGTCGGTAAACTCCTTGAATTTTTGCATCAACTGCTCTTGGTCCCTGAATTTACTCCACATATAGGCATCTCCGGCAAGCATGCCATCAAATGGAATAACCCTTCTTCCCCCATTTTCATTGCAGAGTTCCATCCACACGCGAATATTTTCATCTTCGCCCTTAAAAATAACCCCATTGCCGAATTTCGCCTTTTCGGTGGTAGCCATTTCATTGACATTGGCAATCATTACCTCGTTTCCAATAATATAATGGCTGAGCGAATTCACATTTTCAATACATACATTGTTGCCAAAATCACAACTGATAATGGTACTATTGTAGAGCCCAACGGGCAATTTGAAATTGTGAAATTCAAGGTAAAAAGCCTCCAGCTTTCCAATCCGAATCAATCCGTAAAATTTGCAATTCTTTACCAACTCAGGATTAAAAGCGGAGGATACAAATATTTTATTCCAATCGTCGGAAGTGTTTCGATTCCGAACCAGTATCTCTATTTCATGCGCCGTTAATTTTCGATATCCACTGCAGTGTGGATTCTGTAAATACCTAAGATAATATTCGTCTTCACCTTTTGGGATATATTTTTCTTCTACAAAATTGTAGCCAAGATTATTTACCGGATGTTTGCTGATGATGTTCATGGGGTAACGAGTAATTGATTCACTGAAAATTAAAAACTAAAAACGGTTTTAAATGGCAGTTGTATTATTATTGGAAAATTTAAATACGGATAAAGATCGGGTCTTGATTATTCCACCGTAACGCTTTTAGCCAGATTCCTCGGCTTGTCCACATCCACTCCACGTGCAATACCCATGTAATAGGATAGCAGTTGCAATGGCACACAACTAAGCATAGGTGCGATCATTTCATCTGCTGGTGGAACAAAAAACACATCATTTGCCAATGCCGGAATCACCTCATCGCCTTCGGTAATGATGGCGATCACCAATCCTTTTCTAGCTTTAATTTCCTGGATATTGCTTACAATTTTTTCGTGGTAACTATCTTTTGTTGCAACGAAAACTACGGGTAAAGTATCTGTCACCAGTGCAATGGGGCCATGTTTCATTTCAGCGGCAGGGTAACCTTCTGCATGTATGTAACTAATTTCTTTTAGTTTTAATGCACCTTCTAATGCAATGGGGAAATTATACCCTCTTCCTAAAAATAAGGCATCCGTAGCATCTTTATATTTTTCGGCTATTGCTTTAATAGCTCCAGCATTTTTTAGAAGGGCATCCACTTTTTCTGGTACCGCTTCTAGTTCAAATAATAGTTGGGTATATCTTTCATCTGTGATGCTGTTCTTTTCCTTGGCAATCTTTAATGCCATCATTGTAAGCACAGCCAGCTGCCCAGTAAAAGCTTTGGTAGAGGCCACGCCAATTTCAGGACCTGCATGGGTATACGCGCCGCCATTACTAATTCTTGCAATGGAAGACCCTACGGCATTTACAATTCCAAAAATAATAGCCCCCTGTTCTTTAGCACGTTCAATAGCAACCAACGTATCTGCCGTTTCGCCACTTTGGGAAATAGCAATTATAATATCCCCTTTATTGACCACTGGATTTCTGTACCTGAACTCGGATGCATACTCCACTTCCACTGGTATCCTGCAAAGTTCTTCTATAATATATTCTGCCACCAACCCTGCGTGCCAACTAGTGCCACAAGCGACAATAATGATGCGGCTGGCAGATTTAAATGCTTCGATGTTCTGTTCAATGCCACTCATGGTGATGGTGCCGGCAGAAGCGTCTAGTCTTCCACGTAAGCAATCATGAATGGTGCTGGGTTGTTCAAATATTTCCTTCAGCATAAAGTGGTCATATCCTCCCTTTTCAATTGCAGCCAGTTCCATATCCAATTTTGTAACAAAGGGGGTTATTTTTTCATTGCCTAGGTTTTTAAGGATTAATTCATCCGGCCGCACAATGGCGAGTTCGTAATCATTTACATATACTACTTCCTTGGTGTACTCCAGCATGGGGGAAGCATCACTACCCAAAAAATGTTCTCCTTTTCCAACACCAATTACCAGTGGACTTCCTTTTCTTGCAGCAATGATTGTTTCGGGGTCGGACTCATCAATGAGTAAAATACAATAGGCACCAGAAATTCTTTTTAATGCAATCCTTACAGCTTCTTCAAGATTGCACTCATTGTTTACTTTGATGTCTTCAATGAAGTTCAAGAGCACTTCGGTGTCGGTGTCGCTGGTAAATATGTATCCCTTGTTGAGTAGTTCTTTTTTTATCTGCGCGTAGTTTTCAATAATTCCGTTGTGAATCATGGCTAGTTTGCCATTGGCACTTGTATGTGGATGCGCATTTCGGTCACTTGGTTCGCCATGGGTAGCCCAGCGGGTATGCCCAATACCAATATGGGAATGAAGGTCCTTGCCTACAATGAATTCTTCGAGTTCAGCTACTCGACCCTGCTTTTTATACACTTTTAATCCGCCGTTGAGTAATGCTACCCCTGTACTGTCGTATCCTCTATATTCCAATCTTTTTAGCCCTTTTATCACTACCGGGTAAGCTTCCCTGTATCCAGTGTATCCAACTATTCCACACATAAATTGTTGTTTTGTCCCCTCTAAGAGGGTATTTAATCTTGATTGAAAGAAACAGGTAAAGAATTGTAATATCTTACAAAATTAAGGAATCAGCTGAAAAAATGCATATTGAATGCTTACTAAATCTTGTTAGATAATAAATATCAATAATTAAGCCAATTACCTACTATCATAGGCGTTACCTATTATTAATGCCCGTTGAAAGGAAAATAGTTGATTCTTTGCGACAGAGCTGGATAATATAAAAGAATTCCCTGCAAAAAGACAGTCTACTGAAAAATGAATAGGGTTACCTGCATTTAACCGATTACCAAGGTCTACGCAAAAGGAATTCCATATCTCAATCATTTCCTCAATACGCATTGTATATTTGTAAAAAATAAACCATTGAAAAAAGCACTCTCTTTTGCCTTACTATTGATGATGACGCTACTTGCCAAAAGTCAATCCATTCATCAAATTAAAAAAGAACTGGACACCACACGTGATCCAATCGGTTACGTAAAGTACAAGCTTAAAAAAAAGTATAGAATAGATACAGTAACTGTGGTGAGTACCACTTCTTTCATGGGCATTTCCGACAGCCTTGCATACAATGGCAAAATTGGAAAAGTGTATGGTCCATTTAAAGGCGCCAACTATTTAATCAAGGTGCTTGCAAAAATCCCCAATACATTTTACCATGTGAGCCATATCCTGATCGACACTGCTTCATTTAGTGTAAAATTCGCCGACTCCTTGGCCAGTAACATTATAAAAAGAATTAAATCGAACAGCAGCACATTTTCCGCAATGGCAAATACCTATAGCGTGGATCATTATTCCGCTTTAAAAGGTGGGGACTTGGGCTGGTTTATCCGAGGTGCGATGTTACCCCAGCTCGATGAAGCAATCGCAAAGCACAAAAAAGGTGACCTCTTTAAAGTATGGACCCCGGCGGGTTTGCATGTGGTTGTCATTCGTGATAATCCAAAAAAGGACAATGGATTTGCACTTTTACTAAGGGTGATTTTATAAAAAATCAACCTCGATTTGTACCCAATCAATTAATTTTTTTTATGAAGTACTTACATGCGTTTTTATTGGCGCTATCCATGATGCTACTAGGCATTCAAACGGATGCACAGACTACTTATGATGATTTTTCGATGGTAGACAACTATGTGAAATCGCTGGGGGCATTGGACACCCTCAATATGGGGACTATCAGTTATATTGTAACCAAAAAATTTCCCAATCCCAAGGATAAAGTAAGGGCCATTTTTGACTGGATTGCCTACAATATAAATTACGATGTAAAGGCTGGTAAAAATAATGACAATGAAAAAACAAATACCGATCTAGTTTTAAAATCAAGAAAAGCTACCGCTGCCGGATTTGCAGGATTGTTTCAAGACATGTGTAGTGTTGTAAAAATACGCTGCCTTACCGTAGACGGATATGCGAAAAACACTACAGAACAGATCATAGAAAAGCCCGATGGGCTGAACCATACATGGGCGGTTGTACAGCTGGGTCAAAGTCCTGATTCTTGGTATTATGTAGACCCAACCTGGGGCAGTGGGTATAGCGATGATAAAAAGACGAAATTTACGAAGGCCTTCAATGCTGATTATTTTTTTTCGGATAAAAACATTTTTAACTACCAGCATTTTCCTGATAATAGCGCCTGGATGCTAGGAGCAGGGCCAAAAACGGAGAGCTCCTTTTTTTCATTGCCCTTGGTAAAAAATGCCGCTTACGAATACCAACTCGGCAAATTTGCACCCGAGAATGGCTTCATTAAAACAAAGCTCAGCAAGCCGGTATCATTTAGTGTAAAAATCAATACTAGCAGTGCAATAGAAATCGTATCCCTTGAAATGGGCGAAAACAAAAAGAAGAAAACCAAAACAGTAGATTTCACATTTACTGGCGGAGTGATTTCCTTCAGCCATAAATTTGACATGGAAGATATTTATCCCGTAACCCTACTGGTGAATAACAAACCGCTACTCGGCTACTTAGTTGAAGTAATTGAATAAATTTATACTAGCTAGTTTTTTAAAAGCTCATTCATTTTGTTTTCCAACTCAGGCCCTGCCAAATCGATGGCAATAATTTTACCTGCCTTATCCAATAAAAATGAAGTGGGAATTTGATTCACCCCATATTTTTCAGCCACTGGCGAATACCAGCCTTTAGGATCATTTACTTGAGGGTACAAAATTTGATCCTGCTTAACCGCTTTCAGCCAGGCTGCTTTTTTACTGTCAATCGATACGCCCAATACTTCAAATCCCTTTGCTTTGTATTTGTTATACAGCTTTCCCACACCAGGGTTTGCAGCTCGGCAAGGACCACACCAGCTCGCCCAAAAATCAATCAACACTACCTTTCCACGAAAGGATGCCAAGCTCACCAATTTATCCTTCGCATTGCGCAAAGAAAATTCCGGGGCCATTTCACCAATAGCAACTTGTGCTTTTACAAAAAGGCTACTCGCTACTAATAAGACAACTGTAATTACAATTTTCATTGACAACATTTTTTTTTAAATAATGAAGCTACCCAACGGATGATTTTTCTCATTGTAGTACAAGTTAAAAAAATATATTCAAATTAGATAGGTTTAAGGATAAATTGAAGCCGTTGCTAATTACCCCACTTCAAAAGTGGTGAAACAGCGCTAATTGACAAAATTCCAAAGAATTCCCAATCGAAATATTAAACCCGGATAAGCATAATGTGGCGCTGCAAAATTATTTTTAGTAAATCCGAAGCCATTTGAAAAATCAACTGCATTTAAATTTTCTAGTCGAAGGAAGGCTGTAAATGTTTTAATCCTAAAATGAAGGAAACCGCTCAGGTCCGGTCTGTTTTTTGTGGCCACCGAATCTTGCGTTACAAACTGCCCCATCAGCGGAGAATAATTATAGGATGTATAAGAAGTGTAATAACGGAATTCAATTCCTGCACTCAAATTTAGATTTTTAAAAAATACTCCTTCATAAGCCAGTCGATTTCGAGTAAACACGAAGGGTACTTTTATAGGAGCAGCCCCGTCAGTTTGCTGCAAAGTAATTTCAGTATACCAATTCCATCTTTTACTAATGGGTATCTTTTTAGAAACACTTAATTGCAGCAAATTAATCAATTGATTGTATTGGGCAGTATGGTAGAAATCTGTAAAATAGAGATAGTTGTTTATCAAATAATTGGTAAACGAAATATTGAAAAAAGGATTTTCAGCAGACGCTTTCAGTACCGTAATGTTTTCCTTTTTATAATCTCCCGTGTTGCCAAAATTAAAAGATGAATAGCCTGTATAAATAAAGGAAGGGCTTCTATTTACATTATTAAAAAGCAGCCGAACACTACCCAATTTTTTATTAAGTATTCTACTAAGCGTAGCAAAAGCTGAATAGTCGCCACTATTGACACCATTGAGATAAAATTCGCCTTTTGCAAGAATATCCCATAACCTGTTTCTGGTTTTATTTCGATATTCGCCATGCAACACAATATTGTAAAAATTTTTACTCCCACTAGCAAAAAGGCCTTTCAAGTTTTCAAGCCGAGCGCCGGCCGATAAAAACTGCGCGGCATTTTTAGTGTCTGGAAATTGTATCAAAGAAAAATCATTGGTGATCACCTTCCACTCATCGATTACAATTAAAGAATCTATTGGCCTTCTTAAAGTAGTGTCGTACCACTTTTGATAAATAGATGAATCCGCCACAATATCCTTAAACTGGTAGCTGTATGAATTAGAGGTAAAAGTATGTTGAAAACGAAGTTTGGGATAAAACAGGTAATCTGTAGTGGAATCATTTACCTCCACCGAATCCCTTTTTCCGATATCATAACTTTGCCGTAAAAAAAAGGTAGACTCTTTATATACATTTCCGGTTGTGACCGACGATTTGAAAGGGTTTGGCTGAATAGAAGCATCCCCTCCCAAATTAACGGGAATGGTAAAGCGCTTTGAAAATTCCTTGTCAGAAAGTAGGCTATCGTTTTTCATACCGCCATTTTCTGAATTCTTGACTGTATTGGCTAATATCGTAAAAAAAGCAGCGTATCGCTTGCGCTTCCCTTGGTAATTACTAAAAATTCGGTAATTGTTGACATTGGTATTTTGAGTTACAAAAAAACCAGGTGCAGAAATCAGCCGATATTCAAATCCGAAATTTAAATTGGGTTGGGGATTTTGGGTGTGCAATATCTTAATCATTTGCTCCTTCCCTGATGCCAGTTGGTAACCAAACTGTGTAAATGGTTTAGTAGTTTTATAAAAACGGGTATTTTCCAAGTTAAATCGATAGGCATCAAAAGCGTGAAAACCTGCATCCCAACCTGGTTTTAGCAAGGGAGCGAAAATTAATGAATAACCAGCAGCACCATTGTTACCTAAGTATTGCTGAGCAGCAGGCAAGATAAAATAATTATAAAAATCGTTAATGGAAGTGTCTAATTTGTTATTGCGGATAGAATCCAGGAATTTAAAACCAATGGTAATCGAATCCTTTGCATCATCTCTGTGTTCAAATCCAAGTGTGGCGCTTTTGGAACTGGTATCGCTAGCTCCTCCCTTGGAAGAATTGGGATTACCAGCCGATCGGTTGGACGAATTATTTTCCCCACTTATACCGCCGCCTCTACCTCCGCCGCCAAACCCTCTGGGGATTTGGGCAAAGGCCGTTTGCAAAAGCAGCAAAAAAAATAAAGTAGCTACAATTTTAAACATGGATTACAATTGAGCAATTAATTCCTTGAAAAGATAGGTCAGTTTGGGTTCCGCTTTGCTCGCAGCTTCCAACACTTCGGCATGAGTAATTTTATTTTCTTCTTCCCGAATTCCTAAATCGGTTATTACACTAATGGCAAACACTGTCATACCCATATGTACTGCAGCAATCACTTCCTGCACGGTACTCATGCCAACCGCATCACTGCCAATAATGTGTAAGAATTTATATTCGGCACGAGTTTCAAAAGTAGGTCCGGTAACCCCGCAATAAACGCCCTCTTTTAAATCGAGGTGATTGGCTTTAGCGATAGATTTGGCAGCAGCGATTAACTGCTTGCTATAAGGCTCACTCATGTCTGGAAAACGGGGTCCTAATGCATCTGAATTTTCACCTATCAGCGGATTGGGTATAAATAAACTAATATGGTCTTTGATTATCATCAGGTCGCCTACCTCAAAACTGGTATTCATTCCTCCAGCAGCATTACTGAGCAAGAGGGTTTCAATCCCTAAAAATTTCATTACCCGAATCGGGAAAACTACTTCTTCAGCGCTGTATCCTTCATAGAAATGAAATCGACCGGCCATGGCAATTACTTTTTTTCCTCCCAGTACGCCAAAGATCAATTTACCACTATGCCCCTCCACGGTACTTACTGGAAAATGAGGTATATCGCCATAGGGAATTTCCTTCTCTATTGTCATCTGGGCAGTAAAACTACCCAAGCCGCTACCCAACACAATTCCGACTGAAGGATGGTCTGTATACACCCCCCGGATGAAACGAACCGCAGCTTCAATTTTGGTTACCATATATTAATATAAAAATTTGAACTGATTTCCAGCAACAATAACCTTTGTGATTCCCTACTATCGGCATTCACTTCACTAACTGCAAAAAACTGTTTTGCAAAGAAACTAAACTATCCCCAAGGATGGATTAAAATATTGGTAAAATAAGCGGCGACCTGCCCCTACTATTCAATAATCAACCAAATGCAATCAAAAAAGCAAGGAAACCCATTCGTATTAATGATGATCAATATATGTAAGGTTGAAATAAAATGTGGATACCAACAATAATAACTGCGCCATTTTTTGACACATAGTTTACTATCTTCGCCAAAATTTTTACTACATGAATCTCCACGAGTATCAAGCAAAGGAACTACTAAAGAAATACGATGTTCCAGTACAAGAAGGTATTGCCTGTAATACCGCCACTGAAGCAGAAGATGCTTACAGACAAATTCACTCTCAGTACGGAAGCAAATTTGCGGTGGTAAAAGCGCAAATTCACGCTGGTGGACGCGGCAAGGGAACCATCATTGGAACTGAGCAACGTGGAGTAGCGGTAGGTAAAAATGCCGAAGCCGTAAAACAAATTGCACAGAACATTATAGGTGGCACTTTGGTTACTATTCAAACTGGCCCTGCTGGCAAAATGGTGAATAAAGTATTGGTAGCTCAGGATGTATATTACGATGGCCCCAATCCGATAAAAGAATTTTACCTCTCCATATTACTAGACCGCTCTAAAGGACAGAATGTAGTAATGTACAGTACGGAAGGCGGAATGAATATTGAAGATGTAGCACACGATACACCCGAAAAAATATTTAAGGAATGGATTCACCCAGGTGGATTGCTACTGCCTTTTCAGGCACGCAAAATCGCTTTCAATCTTGGATTGACTGGGGAAGCATTTAAGAACTGCGTAAAATTTGTAGCCAACTTATACAAAGCTTATGTGGGGCTGGATTGCGGTATGTTGGAAATTAATCCATTGTTCAAAACCAGTGATGAAAAAATCATTGCGGTAGATTGCAAAATGAATGTGGATGACAATGCCATTATGCGCCATCCAGACATTGCCTCCCTACGCGATATATCGGAAGAAGATCCGACCGAAGTAGAGGCAGGTAAATTCAACCTTAACTTCGTAAAACTAGATGGCAATGTTGGTTGTATGGTAAATGGTGCCGGACTTGCGATGGCTACCATGGACATGATTAAATTAAGTGGTGGTGAGCCTGCCAACTTTTTGGATGTAGGTGGAAGCGCCAATGCGCAAACGGTGGAAGCAGGTTTCCGCATCATTTTAAAAGATCCGAAAGTAAAAGCCATCCTGATTAATATATTTGGTGGTATTGTACGTTGTGATCGTGTAGCCCAGGGCGTTATTGATGCCTACCAATCCATTGGCAATATCGAAATACCGATCATTGTCCGCTTGCAGGGAACCAATGCAGATGTAGCCAAGAAACTAATTGACGAAAGCGGACTGAAAGTGCAAAGTGCGATTCTGCTAAGCGAAGCGGCCTCCCTAGTGAATAAGGCGGTGGCATAAATACTATTTAAAATATTGAATTTCAAAACCCCCTCTTTTTTAGGAGGGGATTTTTTTTATTTTTTCCCGCAGATTTACGCAGATTTTCCCGCAGATTTTCGCTGATTTTTATTCAACTACGCTTTCCTTCGCAATACTCAAATCTGTGTAAATCTGCGTGCGCTCAATCTGCGAAAATCTGCGGGAGATTATTTTATATTTTTTCCCAAAGATTTATGCGAAATTTCCTACAGATTTGATTAATATTGGTAAAGCAGAAAAAAATTGAGTTATGAATAAGTCTGTCCTCCTTTTGATAGGAATGCATTTTTTTTTCGCTAGCATAACAGCTCAAACTAAAAGCCTTTTCAATGGAAAAGATTTAAGCGGATGGCACGTAGATGTTCCGGAAATGGATACCAACTCAGCTGCTATTAATCCATTTATTATCCGCAACGGTTTATTGGTTAGTCTGGGCACCCCACAGGGACATTTAATTACCGATGCCGATTATGAAAATTTTAGATTGAACCTAGAATATCGTTTTGCGGGCAAACCCGGAAACTGTGGCGTACTGGTATTTGCCTCTACCCCAAGGGCGCTCTATAAAATGTTTCCAAAATCGATAGAAATACAAATGATGCACGATAATGCAGGTGATTTTTGGTGCATCGTGGAAGATATCGAAGTGCCTGATATGGAAACCCGCCGAGGCCCTAAAGAAAAATGGGGCATTACCGAAGGAAAAGAAAGGCGAATAAAAAACCTCACCGACGATTCCGAAAAACCGCTGGGCGAATGGAATAGCATGGCCATTGAATGCATTGGAAATACCATCAATGTATGGCTGAACGGAGATAATTTAAACAAAGGATTTAACGCCACGGCCAGCAAGGGTCATATCGCACTGCAAGCAGAAGGCTCGGAAGTAGAATTTCGAAAAGTTGAATTAACCGACCTTTCGAAAATTCCGAAAAAATAAATTTGAACTTTTGAGTAATCGATTTTTCCTATAGCCCTTTGTTCTAACAGCAATTAACAATGAAAACAAAAACAGATCAACCTAGCAGATTGTCTCGATTTTGGAAATTACTTGGACCAGGTTTAGTAACTGGCGCCAGTGATGATGACCCCTCTGGTATTGCCACCTACTCACAGGCAGGAGCCGCCTATGGCCTTTCCACTCTTTGGACCGCACTGATTGCTTTTCCATTGATGGCCTCCATCCAGCAAATGTGTGCAAGAATAGGAATGGTTACTTCAAAAGGTCTAACGGGCACACTGAAGAAAAATTATCCAAGGCCGGTATTGTACCTCATGCTGCTATTTAGTT
>JBIIVV010000219.1:0-5552 GCA_044339235.1 Ferruginibacter sp. | reverse complement strand
AAGATAAAATAAGGGAATAATTTCAGGTGTACTCCATAATCGACTTAAGTAATGAGAGAAAAATAAATTTAATGCAATACAAACCAAACTAAGCAAACCATTAATAGAAAAGGAAGCAGCAATTATTTTGGAATGGTCTTCTTTGGGTGAAAAAGACAAAAATTTGATAAGTGCATTTTGAACCATTCCGGTACGGATCATTTCCACAATGGAAATAGTAACCATAAAAAGCGACCATGTGCCAAAATCATGTTTACTGAGTACCCGTACTAAAATATAAAATCCAAAAAAGCCAAAAAAAACACCCGACATACTTTGAAGAATGCTAAAAATTCCGGACTTAAGCCAATAAGAGTCATTTTTTGATTTCATAGAATTAATTGTATTATAAAGAGATGATCACAATTACACGAAAACGTTTTCAAAAAAAAATGCTGATTACAGCAAATTCAGAAAAAACCAACTCAATAAGGAAAGAGGCTCTAATACCTAGTTAATAAAAGGTCGTAATTATAGCGCAACTGCCTATAGCCATACCTAATAATAGAAATAATAGGGTTTTTACTGGTCGTCCAGCTTTTTCTTGTCATTGTGCTAGGCTCTTGATCTGTATTTTCCTGGGTAAACAATTGCTTATGGTTATCAAAAAACAATCCCTTCCCTCGTTTTTGAATAAAAGAAATACACATCCTATATTCGGTCCGGTCACCTTTTAATCCTTCCGCATAAGTGCCAAATTTTTGTGTAAAGTTTTTTCTTCTCAAATGAGGCGGGTCACCGTAAAAATAAATTTTAGTATAATTCATATACCAAGGTTTAATAACCATTTCTGAAAATCCTTTACCAAATGGGGTAAGATAAGGATAGGGCGTAAGGGCAAAAAAACGTACAATATCCAGCTCTTTCCTAGTATTCATTATATCCAGTGCATCTCTGAAATGAGCGGGAAAAAGAACAGTGGGCACAAAGTCTTCTTGAACATATAAAGTATAAGGCGTTACTATAGCCGCCAGGCCCTTATTTAAATTATTCCCCAGCCCCTTGTTGTTTAGCGTTCCTATAAGCCTGAAAGGGAATTCACGCTGTAATTGTATCAAATTATCCTGGTTGGCAGCTGAGCTCCCATCATCTGAGACAACGATATCTTCAAAAATACAATCCAGCTCCTTGAAACTTTTTAAAAGTCGACCCAATGAATTAGTTCGATTATAATGGGTAATGAATAAAGTAACCCCAGTAAATTTATTATCCATAAAAAAAATATTTAAATAAAGTGATTACAATAGAATCTTGCAGACGCACCCGAAAATTTAGGTGATGTATATTTTGACTTATATGTTTTGTTATATCCCCGATTCAATACTTATATTACTAAAGCAAGCATTGAGATATTCTTAAACATAATGTGATATCAAAAAATGAATTAGTTCCAATTCAGTTTTAGCATGCAAAATGGTAGCGCCCGACAAGGCAGGAATAATCGTATTGTATTCTCCAAGAGCGTGTTCTATTCCACGTTTGGATAAAATGATATTGGTACCTTCAAAACAACTTGCTAATGCGGCTGTTCCACCATGTACAGAAATAAAATATTCGCAATTGGCATATACGAGCATTTGAAGATGATTAAAGCTAGTAACGGTTGATTGGTTATCAGCAAACAAGTCATTCATTAATATTATATCAGGATGTATTCTTTTTATCCAATCATGTTCATTTAAATCAAGGATCTCACTATTATCTGAAACGATTTGTGAAGAAAGGGGGCGATTGTAAATAATTTGGAACTTATGTTTTAATCTTACAATAACAGCATCAAGCATCTCAATACTTAAAAAATTAATAGGTGGCTCTCCCCATTCAATATTATACTTATTGGCTATTACCAGGGTTGGTTTATTGTAAACAAATATACTATTGGCATAATGCTTTTTGTAGGGCACTTTTGCCCATTTTGACTTACTAAAACTTATGCTATGTGTCATATTGGGTACATCAAAATTCCCATAGCTTTTCTGCCAAATTCTTTCTGAAAAACTTTCTTCATGATTGTCACTAAAAAAATAAAAATCGCTGGTATTCTTACAAGAGATAGTCTTTTTTAAAGTTCCATTCAAATAATGCCAATAAGCAAAGGGAATAACATACCTCAATTCCTGATCAAATTCGCCTTGAAAATCGGTAGTCTTATATTTTTTCTTTACCAAAAAATCCTTTTTAAAAAATTGTAGCTGCCGAAGCCTGCAAAAATAATTATCCCGAATAAAATACAGATAGTCCTTTTTGATAGATGGGTATTGAATAGCTGCCAGCACATACAAACCCTTTAAAATAAGCTTGTGCATATTAAATGTTGCAACTCCTAGAAGTCTGTAACCCATAAAATGTAAATTATTACATTATAAAAAATCATACTCACAAAATTCTCCAATCAAATAATATCGGCATTTTTTTCCAAGTAGGAATTCCATGATAGTTGCCAAAATATTTCAACCCGATTTTCCCAGGAATTAGTTTCAGCTGATTTAATTCGAGCATTCACTTTATCAAAGCAGTTATCCTTTACCGCCATTTCAACCATCTGCAAAAACTCTTCGTGGTTATTGGCCAAATAAAGCTGTTCTTTAAAGTCGCTGATATCTTCACTAAAGTTGGTAGTAACCACTGCCCTACCGGCACCTAAATATTCATTGATTTTAAGCGGATAAATACCTTCCGTTAAATTATTTTTAACAAACGGAATGATGGCACAATCAAAATAACTAAGGTATGCAGGCAAAGCATCAATACTTTTAGATTCAATAAAAACAATATTGGGAAAACTATCGAGCTGAATAGACGTATTCCCCTTATCGCGACGAGGGCCAACCAATACAATGGTTTTATCTTTATGAGCAATAGCAATTTTTTCCAACAGTTCATAGTCGATACGCTGGCATATCGCACCCGTATACCCGATTATGGGCGTATTAATACCCAGTAGCTCTGCAGGCCTGGGCAGTGTAAGATCTACAGCAGTTCGAAACAATTGACTATCGCCTCCATTGGGGAAATAATTTACGAGCCTCGTATTACGGTTGGATATAGTCCGGCATAATTTTTTAGAACTTGCCATTATCATATCATACTGCTGAACGCAATCGTTTTCGCTGTTCAACCAATCTAATTTGAGTTCTTCAATAGCATCCCTACTATGATATACACTAAGAGAGGGCTGCAAATGCTGATTAATTTTGGACAAATAAACAGGGTTAAAAGAATTTACAAAAATATAGCTACTAATCATTTTTTGCTTTCTAATCCGATTCACCAACGAGACGATGCAATGATTATTATATTTAATTCCAGCCCTTTGTAAATAACCGGGCGGCAATGAAAATATGGGTAACCCAGGACTTGGTATTGAACCCGATAAATTTTCAGACTGTCCCTTTACTGGAATCAGGCAATGCTTACCAAAGAGCAATGAAGGAAGCCGCTTACCCATTTTGGGATAATTACGCTTCCTTAAAAGATCAAGCCAAGTGAAAGGATATTCTATATAGTAAACAGGGTTGGTTCGACTCAATACCTTTGCCAATGCGATCGAAGCAGAAGATAAATCATCGTCTAGCCTTGACATGGAACTGATAAAAATGGGTAATTTTTTAAACTCCTCTTTAGTAAGCATCTGCATTTTGTTTATGAAGGCCAACTATTATATTCAGTTCTACAAATCAAATGGTCTTTTAAAGCCAGCATTTGATTTTAGCTGAATTCCTTTCTTAAAACCCCAAATCAGGCAAATGATAACTGGTAAGGCGATGATACTCCAGGGCATGGTTAATTCAAGTTAATTTCGCTTTCAACATGTGGCGTATGAATAAACTGCTTACTCGCCTTAGGCATCTTCAGTAAAGCATTGAGCATGGATATAAGTGCTAGCGGCAAATGAAATAATGCAATCAATAATTTTTTATTGAACAAACGAATCGGAATTGCTATCAACAGACTAAAAAGGAGTGCTCCCAATAACAAAATGGCATACCAAACAAATTGAGTTGAAAAAAAATATACCCAGCAAAGCCATACAAAAAGACTTGAAATCAACAAAATTCTAGGGAATATAAAAGTTTGAAGCAACTTATTAAAAAAAGCAATATTTCCTTTAAATAATTGCACCCATCCCTCAATGAAATATTTTTTTAAAAACTCTAGCTGAATGGAGAGCCACCTGCTTCTTTGATTACTGAAAACTTCCGAATTAGCCACTTTTTCATCATATACAAATACTCCATCGAGAAAGGCGATTTTTTTTCTTTGTCTTAAAAGTCTAAACTCAAACTCTCTGTCTTCGCCTGAAGTTTCACCTATATCTTGCAATATGGATACAAATAAATTCCAGTCAAAGGCCATGGCACTACCAATCAATGCAGCCGGTAAACCCACTGCCACATGGCCACGACGAAAGAAATGGTTATTGATTTCCTCAATGCAGGCATCTAGAAAAGCGAAAGATGTTTGGACATTTTTTGCTATCCGATGACCTTGTACCACTTCAAATCCTTGCCCAAAAGCATCATTGACAGCATGTAAAAAACCAGGCGCCATATGGTTATCTGCATCTAAAATTACTGCAATATCCACTGGGGCATTGGCGGTAAATTCTATCGCCTTTTGTAATGCCTTACCCTTAGTAGACTTTTCAAAATTCACTTCAACAATTTTCAAAGGCAATAAACGCAAGGCTGCTAAAGTATTTTCACTAAATGAGTCGGCAATAATCACCACTTCAAATAAATCAGAAGGGTAATCCTGGTTGATAGCATCTTTTGCAGTAGCAATGATAACCGCATCTTCCTTACAACCTGGAATAAAAATGCGAATACGCCTAAGTAACTGAGCCGGCGATATTTTTGTTACGGGCACTACCCTTCCTGCAATTGAAAAAAATAATAAATAGGCTACCTGTATGGTGAAATAGAAAACTAACAAGTACTGAAAAAATAAAGCAATTTGCGATAACATTACACTAAAATTATGATTCATGAACTAATTGGTTAATAATGGAAGAGGAATGAATTGTAGGCTCGGTGTAGGGATGGTGAAGTATATTCCACCTTAGTGCCTGAATAATAGATTTACTATGTATCCATTGTTTTTTTACCGCATGCTGAATAATATGAAGGGGAGTAGAAATTATTAAAAAGAAAACAACTGCTATTAAACGTCTGGTTCCCCTATAATTTCTGCGGATATATAATAATCGATTTCGAAATAAGTAAAATGTTTTTAATGGAGATCCTATACCGGTAGAAACCGATTCCTTATGAAAAACTTCCGCAGTTCCCACATAATGAATTTCAAAACCAGCCAATTTAAATTGAGCAGCCCAATCGAGCTCTTCGTAGTATAAAAAAAACAACTCGCTCATCACTCCTATTTTATTTATCAACCGCATCGGTAGCATCATTGAAGCCCCATTGGGTAAGTCGGTTTTACGACAATCATTGTATTGGCCAAAATCCTTTTGAAGCCTGCCTATATCATAACTTCTACTAGTTAAGGGATGT
>JBIIVV010000218.1:0-5581 GCA_044339235.1 Ferruginibacter sp. | reverse complement strand
ATATGTATAAATTGTGTTTTACCCTCCTTACGCATAGCAGAAACCAGGAAGGCTCCTTCAGTTCTCAGGTTATAAAAACTGGCATCTTTCCATGCTGCGGGCATTGCAGGAAATACCCGAATGGTACCACCCCAGCTTTGAATCAGCATATCCAACATCGCTCTAGAAGAAGAAATCGGAGATTCAAAGGTTGGATTTTCTCTTTCACTATAGAAAGTATTTTGGGTAGCAGTGGGTATTCTGGCAGGCCCTGGTTTAACACCAAATCTGGGTAATATTTCTAATGATCGGTTCAGCCATTTCAAACTACTATCCCCATTACCAATGGAAGCCCATAAAGAAGAAGCGCCTGAAAACTTATAAATGCAATTGTCCCCATCTAAATCGGTAAAATGCTGAATTGATTTTTTCATCAATGGTATTCGATTAGGCTCATTGTCGATATTCATATCGTACAATGGGAAAATTGAAAACAGATGACTGTAATGTCGATGCGGTTTGGCAAAGGGTAAATCTTTTCCTACCATAATACCATTTTCATCCGTTTGGTAATCGGCCATTTTAGATAGCGTCCATTTCCATTTTGGCAGCAGGGTATCTTGTATTTTTAAACGCTCAGCGGTTTCAATCAGGGTTTTAAAGCCCCAGCGAGCTAGTGCGATATTCAGGCTTGTTTCTTTGGCATTGCCATATTCATCCGAATAGGTAAATGGAATATGGTATAATCCATCCTCACCCAGTTGAAGAATTCTTAGGTACACATTAAAGGCACGACGCAAAAGAGGGTAGACACTATCTCTCAATTGTATATCATCCATGCTGCGCCGATTGTGGAGATAATACATTTGCATTAACCAAGGAAGTACAATAATATTTAAACCTCTGTCATTTTTAGGATCGGTGGATATAAAAATGGGATTATACAAATCATCATATCCTACTGGATTGGTAATGCCTGCACAATCATTTTGAAACTCCTTGGGTACATTGGCAATCAGCTGGTCTTTATGCCTTTCCAATAATTGATATAAATTATTCTCTAGATCTAAATGATTGGTTATTCCAAATGTGTAATAGGTAAGCTGCACATTCAAATTCATCCAAAGCAATGGCCAGGCAGTGGGTTTGAACCAAGGACCCAGCAAATCAATGACGGGCCTATTGGGATGGGTAGCACTGGCTAGCTTATATAATTGAATCCAATAAAAACTTTCTAAATGCGCATCGGGAATGCTAACAAAACTGGAAGGATAATAATGATGCCACCATTGACGATGTGCAAGTTCCATCAATGGCATTGATTTTTGCTGACCAGCTTTAATCGTTGCTACTGCATCCATTGCAGAACCTGCTGCAGGCTTTCTATATTTACCCCAACGATTGGCAACTGTTACCAAAACAGTTCTTGATCCATCCGATTGTTTTGTATCCGACCAGGCGGTAGCGTAATCATCACCCATTAATAGCGGTTGTGTTACCACTTCAATCTTATCAACGACCTCTGTTTTGAAAGCCGGATTTTGTTGATAGGCTACATTTAATTCTAAGCCCATTGCTCGCTTGGCAATATACCTAGCACTTTGTGCCAACTGTGGACGAAATGAAAATTTTGCCTGCTGTTCCTTGCCGGTGGTTTTCATGGTAACCACGATGAGTTCTTCTGCTGAGGGAACAAAACATCTAAAAGAAATCGTCCCCTCTGTAGTGGTTAGTTCTCCCCTGATTTCGGCATTCCAGAGATCATTGCGCAGTTTCACATGCGTAATTACTCCGAGTGGTTTTAGTAATAATTGCCCGATTGGCAAGCGACTTGTTTCATAGGCACTTGGCGAAGCAGTTCGGTGATCATATACATCGGTTCTGCCAATTTCAAATCGTAGTGTATTGGAGTCAAGCTCATCCTTAAATAAAATGGTTCCCAGCAATCCATTGCCTACAAATGCACCTGCAAAATAATCTTTTGGAACTTCGTCCCACAATAGATCGTGCTTAGCCAAATACTTCGCCCAGTTTACATTCAATTTCACTGGGGGGTTGACCAATTTGTTTTGTGCTATTACAAAGCCATTGATAGCAATTAAAAAAACAGCTAATTGGTAGACAATTCTTTTCATGAATGACTTATTATCAAAAAAATATTAATTAAAATGATTGTTTAGTGTAATGGTTTGATTTGGTTTGAGCGTAACGGTTTTGGTTAACGCTTTATAGCGAATATGATAGGTGCCACCTTTGCTTGATTGTATGGTTGCTTTGGTTAATTCACCAGCCGACCAATCTAGGTTAACTGTACAAGCACCTCGTGCACGTAAGCCGTGCATAGCGCCTTCGTTCCAAGCTTTCGGCAAGGCTGGCAATAAATTTATTTCGTCATTCTGAGATTGCATTACCATTTCTGCAATAGCTGCAGCAGCACCAAAATTGCCATCTATTTGAAAGGGTGGATGAGTGTCAAATAAATTATTGAGGGTGCTTTTTCGAAGCAAACCATTCAGGTTTTCCAAAGCTTTTTCTGGTTCTAGCAATCTTGCATACAAACTAACAATCCATGCCTTGCTCCAGCCAGTATGGCCGCCACCATTGGATAATCGTCTTTCAAGTGTTTTTTTAGCTGCTTCAAAAATCGCTGGATCTTTGGGGGAAATTAAATCAAGGGGGTACAAACCCAATAGATGTGATATATGCCGATGCCCTAGTTCTGTTTCTTCAAAATCTTGAATCCATTCTTGGATAGTTCCTAGTGGAGAAATTTTGATGGGCGGCAATTTTTTCTGCGCAGCAGTAACTTGATCAGACAATGATTTATCTAAATTCAAAATGGATGCAGCTCTTGTAAAATTATTGAACAGTGCATTAATGATATGCATATCAACAGTTGGGGCATAGGTCATTTGTGATTTCTCTTTTTTGTTGGTATTAGGAACAAAAAAAGAATTCTCAGGAGAATGCGATGGATTGGTTACCAAATAACCTTCTGGAGACGGCACTAAAAAGTCAAGTACAAATTGTACAGATCCTTTCATCATTGGATAAGCAGTGGTGCGTAAATAATTGGTATCTCCAGTAAATTCAAAATGATCAAAAACAGGCAGCGTCATCCAAGGACCATCCATATTGGTGATACCCCAAACGCCATCCATTATACCTGTACGCCCAAATGGATCGGTTAAATGATGGAGCGTCCATCCTTTGGCGCCGTAGGTTTCAGCAGCAGTAACGCCACCAGGAACCATTAGTTTTTCCATGAACTTGGCTAACACCACAGAAGTTTCCGATAAATTGCCCGTTTCCGCAGGCCAATAATTCATTTGCAAATTGATATTGGTATGAAAATCTGCATTCCAAGGTGCATCGTACAAATCATTCCAAATCCCTTGTAGGTTAGCAGGTAATCTGCCTGGTTTTCTTGAAGATCCCATTAATAAGTAGCGACCATATTGATAGTATAGAGCAATTAAGCCGTTGTCTATTTTCCCTTCACGCAAATGAACTAATCTTTCATCGGTTGGATATTGATTGTTGATATCCTCTCCTAATGAAAAAGATACCCTGTCAAAAAAAGACGCATGATCTTGTACGTGCATTTGCTTGAGTGATTCAATATTGTAGCTACTCGCTTTTGCAAAAATTTGTTTGCAAGTAGTTAATGGATTAATCGAACTATCCATATCTAGTTTGTCGATATTATAATCGGTTGCACCGGTTAATACAATTACCAGATTTTTTGTACCCACTAGTTGAATGCCAGCTGCTGTATCCGACACCATCGGTGATTGAACACCAGACTGTGAAATGATTTTCATAGCTGCCGCATAGCGCATATGTTTACCTCCTGGACCTTTCATCGCTGAAAATTGGTCAACGATTTGGCCAGTATAATAGGCTAAACCATTTTTAACTTGGTAATGATTTTTACCTAACGAAATGCCATTGATTTTCCTTTTTTTATTTCCGCCTGTTTCATTATTGGCATCAAATTGACGAGACAAAAGCAAATCAGCATCAAATGGTTTTTCTGATTGAATAGAAATGACCATCATGTTTTGCGGAGCGGATACAAAAACTTCTTGTACAATTGTATTGCCATCAATCTTGTATTCGGTTTTGGCAATTCCTGTTTGAATATTTAAAGAGCGTTTGTAATTGGTTGCTTTTCCTTTCCAATGAAAATTAATCCTTAAATCTCCTAAAGGCTGATAAGATCTAACATTTGGGGGAGTGCCTACTAAATATTTATTTGACAGATCGTCCGCTGATTTATAATCACCTTTAAATATGGCTGTTTGTATTTCTTTGAGGTGCGATTTTGCACCTGGGTTATTGTTATTTATAGGAGTGCCTGCCCAAACACTTTCTTCATTTAGTTGAATGTGTTCATGCTGAATACCGCCAAAGACCATGCCACCCAATCGGCCATTTCCTATAGGTAAAGCATCGGTCCATTTTTGGGCTGGATTGGTATACCAAAGATTAAGGTTATTCTGCTGTCCATAAGTTAGATAGCTCACTAGTAAGCTAATTGAAAGAAGCAATGTTTTCATATGTATTTTTTAGTTGTAGAATTAAAAGGTTGAATTCATTTTGCTGAAAGCACCAAAAACTATAAGAGATTTAAAATATTGTATACAGGTATTGTAATCTAGTTGAGAAAAGGACCGATAAATAAATCAGATGGATTTTATCTATCGGTCCTATTGTGTATAAAAAATTAAATAGAACTACATTTTGTAAAATTGCTCCCATTCTTTTCTTGGAGGAGGTCCAAACAGTAATTCATTGCCCACCGAACTATTGGTTATTTTATTGGTATGGCTGTCAAAAATAAGTTTGGTATTTAGCCTTTGTGCCAAAACTCCCAGCGCCATCACCTGGCTTAAAGGACCCGCTATATCAAATGAAGAACGACATTTCTCTTCCCCTTTACAAGCTTTTAGGAAATTAGCGAAATGATTGGAAGGGCTCTCCGGTACTACTGGTAGCGAAGATCCCATATCCTTTGCTTTTTCGGAAGGTATAATTTCCAGTGCTGAGCCATGCGAGCCACCTTTGAAAGTAAGGTCTTTACCATAAATAACTTTGCCTGGATACCTTTTGGTGCTTCCAGCTGTTGGGGGTGGAATATTTTTAGCGCGTATCGGTTCCCCATAAAAATCGGGTAGTGGTGGTTTATTGTTAAAGCCATCATACCAACTAAGTTCTAGTGCTGGCATATTGCCACGTTTTGGAAATTTAAATACTAGGGTAGAGCCTTGGGGGAATATTAACGTGCTATGTCCTTCCATATAAGTTGGATCCACTTCGGTAGGTAATCCTAACTTTAAAAACTGGTGGGCCGTATCAAAAATATGTGCACCCCAATCACCTAAAGCGCCATTACCGAACTCAAACCAGGATCTCCAATCTCCATTAATATATCCCTTATTGAAATCTTTAAACTGCGCTGTAGAAAGCCATTTATCCCAATCCAACGTAGCAGGAATAGGTTGCGATGGAAGAAAATCAGACAGTTTCATTCCATGCCAACGGCGTCCATTGTTCATGAAGCAAGTAATTTTTTCAACATCCTTTATGATACCCGCTT
>JBIIVV010000217.1:0-5587 GCA_044339235.1 Ferruginibacter sp. | reverse complement strand
TGTTAATTAAATAGGTTCCACAGGTTTTCATATCTCCCTGTTCCAGGTCGAAGTAAATATTATTTTTAACCGTCCAGTTGCTCGACAAATTATCAAACCAGAAAGCAACATTATCGCTAAAAAATCCGCGATGTACGCCATGAATGATATTGTTGCGTATCGAGGAATTATAGGTCATCCCCGTAACGACAACAACACCTGCGTCATCCGCATCTGTTTGTACATCTTCGAAATGATTGTACTCCACTACTACATCCCCTGTAATCGTACCTTCTAAACCTCCTGCACCAATATCCATTGTATAGGGTCGACCAGACTTGGTAAAATAGTTGTGTGAAATAGTTGTATGAATCGTTCCACCAATACCTAAAGTAATACCACCACCTTGACCGCAAGAAGAAAAAATATTATGGTCTACAAGGGTCTGGTGATTGATCTGAATAAGTTTTCCATTTTTTAAATCGCCCGTACTATTGATACCCAATGCCCCCTGCTCTAACCCATCAAAAATACTATTAAAAACGCGCACACCATAGCAGCCACCGCCTATCGACATACCTACTCCACCGCAGGCTCGAAGTTGAGAATAAGCAAACTCGCAATCCGTTGCATATTCATAAGTAATGGCAGTGCATCCTTCTGTAGGCTCGTAATGGTGCGGATAATTTCTAAAGTTCTCTTTGGCCCCTTCAAAAGCCAATCCATAAAATCGAAGATTTCGGACTGGCTTTTCTTCATTGCCGGTAATAAGAACTAGCTTATTAATTTGAGGTACCGAAATGTCCGCATCATTTGGGTCAGTAATTCCCTCTGCTGGAATATAGCTAATCTCCTGTTTGTTTTTATCGAAAAACCATTCTCCGGGAGCATCTAACAACTCCTTTACATTTTCAACATAATAGCGCGGAGGTACCACTAATAATCCATTGTTCTTGCCAGGTCCATCTTCAGGTTCTTTCAGGTAGGCGATTTGGTTTTTTTCATCAATTTTCGCAATCGAATTGTAAGCAGTCCGCCAACGCAATAGAATTACGATTCGGTTGTCTTGCATTTCTTTCCAATTTTTTAAGTCCCCCGCTTTAAAGGGTATTTCAGAAGAATTTGCTGGCGTCTTAAGAAGCGTCAAATAATCCTGATTGGGATACCTAGCCAATAGCTGTTTCTTGCCATTCACATTTAAAGTAGACACTTCATTCCCAGCATAAGGAGCAACCCATAGTTTCCCAATCTTCTTCCAATTTTTTATTGGCACTGCTCCCGAGATAACTGGTTTTTCGCCTGGATAGGCTGCGTAGGTAATGTAATTATCTCGCAAATGGTGCCATTCAAAAGCACCTGAAGGGAGGTTGGTTTCCACTCTTTCTCCACCATCTTCCGGACTAAATACAAGCGATTCTTTTAATGGATAAAAACCATTTCGAATAAAAACAACAATATCCTTTCCTCTTCCAAATGGATAAGTTGTCCCAGTATATCGAGCATCAATTGCTTTTCCTTTTGGCTGATAGACGCTCGACTTAAGTTCCCGAACGGCAAGTTTAGCACGAGTAATGGTAGCAAATGGACCATTGGTAAGTGTTGCGTTCGGTGCCTCAAGCGTGCCTGACCATGAATCATTTCCTTTGGGAGAAACAAAAAAATCTCCTTTAGCCGATTGAGCATCAAATGGCTGCCATAACTCACTGCGCAATAATTTTCCATCTCTAACAATGCTGGTATGGTCCGACTGCGCAGCAGCAAGAAAAGGGTTGCCTATGAAAGAGCAGAAAAAAATAATGCCGACAAAATTCGACAACGTTTTGCAAGTTAGAAGATTACTAAAATGCCTGTTCTGAAATTTGAATTTCATGTGAAAATGAATTTGGTATATTGAAAGAAAAACAACCAAAATAGCCGCCCTTGTATGACCTGCAATGATTAGCAGTTTTAATCGCTAGTATGTTAGACTAGGCTACTCGGTAATTCCTTTCCAATGATCGGTTCGAAAGGAAGATGCTGGCAGATCTGAACTATTGTATAGATTGGCATCCTCCGGATTATTGCTCCATGCATAGCGCACAGCAACTGGATGTTGAACTTCAGTAGAACTGATTTGTAGACTATTGGTTCCAGTAAGCGTTCCTTTTGCCCAATGAAACTGATGGTCTTCTCCAGCTACCGCAAATCCTTTGAGGTAACCATACTTATCTTTAATTTTCAATCCGCTTCCGACTTGTTCAAAAGTTAGGGTAACCTTATTGCCTTCTACATTCATTGATTGATAGACAGGGCCAGAGAATACGATTGCTTGTTGATAGGCAACTTTAAGTCCGGATAATGCCAGTCGCAATCCTACCGTCTGCTTATCCGTTGGGTGAATATCTACGGCATCACCAACATCTGTAGCGACAGCCATTCCGGTATTTGGCAAGGCAAGGGTCATACTTTGCGCTTCCCTTAGTTCAGCCCAAGCGCTTTCTACAGGCAGTGAATCTGTTTTCATAAAATTTGCCAGCTGAACAAATAAGAACGGAAAATCGCCTTGGTTCCAATGTGCTCTCCAATCTTTGATAAGCTCAGGAAATACCCGTTGGTATTGTTTGGCTCGCTCTGCATTGCTTTCCCCTTGGTACCAAATTACACCCTTGATCGCGAATGGCAATAAGGGATGAATCATCGCGTTGTAAAGTAAGGTTGGATAGGAGTTTGGACTTAAAGCAGCGTTGAATTTTACTACCGCTACCTTGAATTTCCAGCCACCCACCAATGACAGCGATTTGTCGCCATTATGCAAGTACAAGGTTGAAGGATTACCGTAAATGCCGCCCATTCCTCCGATATCCTCTATCCTAACGGTAATGATATTCTTACCTGTTTTAAAAATTCCGGCTTTAATCGGATACGCCCTGGGTTTTTCAGCCTGCAGTTTTGTTGAACCTACCAGCGTACCATTTATATAAGTGCTGTCAGAGTCATTTATTTTAGCAAGATAGAGTGTTGATGGTTGGCTTGCTTCTTCAGCAGTGAGGTTGATCTCTTTACGAAACCATATAATTCCATCAACACCTTGAAGCCCATTTGACTCAATATATCCTGGTAGACCCATGGTTTTCCATGCAACATCATCAAATGCAGGTGCAGCCCAAATTGCCTGACCATCTTTCATACCCATATCCACAGTAGAAGTTTCCCCCACTCTTTGTTTTACCTCGTTTTCAACCGATTTAGCATAGTCATCTAGGTTTACTTTTTTGAGTTGAGCCAATTGATTGACAAAGTCTGGATTTTGACCAATAGTCTGCTCGCTGATCCAAGTTTCTGCTATCGTTCCACCCCATGAGCTATTGATTAGACCAACGGCTACTTTTAATTTTTGGTTGAGCGCTCTACCGAAGAAATAACCTATTGCAGAAAAATGTGCAGCTGTAACGGGTGAACATGTCGACCATTCCCCTTCCTGAAGTTGATCTTGCTGCTTGTCGGAAATGCGTTTTTTTACTGTAAAAAGTCGAATATTCGGATAGTCTGATGCAGCAACCTCTGCCGCTCCATTTTTGGATGTAATCAAATGAAACTCCATGTTCGATTGTCCAGAACAAACCCAGACTTCTCCGATCATGACATTTTCAAAAGAAAGCGTTGTCTTCCCTTGAATATTTAATTGATAAGGTCCGCCATAGTTCATAGAAGGTAGTTTAACCATCCATTTACCCTCCTTATTGGCTTTTGTTGACACCGTTGATTTATCGAGTGAGACGGTTATTTTTTCACCTGGCGAAGCCCATCCCCAAACAGGAAGTTCAATTCCTTTTTGAAGCACCATATTATTACTGAAATAAGTGGGCAGTTTTACTTGGGCGGCTAAATTGCCTACCAAGCATAACAACAAAATGGTTATGCCTTTTTTTGCATTAAAAATCATCTTCATGGTTTTATAGTTAGTTACTAGAAAAAAGTATTTTATCTTGATCTATATTTATAGAAATTAAGCTAAATAAGATTCATTAAAATGGAAGCAATTATCACCATTTTAAAACAAGGAAATGCGCTACCCCGAAAGCCTGCATTGGTTTGACTTCAGATAATTTTAGTTAATCAAATATAAGCTTTAATAATTCTTCATCGTTACTGCCTAGTGTAAATACAAGATAAATTAGAGGAAAAAGGATATTGAAACTATAATTCTTAAAATATCAAAGAATGAACTATAAAACGGGTAGCAAAAAAGAAGTACCTAATGACATTTTAACCAATTAGGATGCGATTAGAGCTGATAATGTAGCACCTATAGATTTTTAACAAGATATTTGATTACGCGTCACTATATTTCCAAAAAGAAAATGGAGCATAAATACAACTTTCAAACATCATCATGAGATCGACCATATACAAGATAGAGTGGCTATTGCTAGTTTTTTTTTATATGAATACTTGCTATTCCCAAACTGAATGGGATTTAAAAAAAGACAAAGATGGCATTAAAGTATATACTAGCAAGTTGCAAGATTCGAAATTTAATACGATAAAAGTTAGTTGTAAATTAAATGGAAGTTTAAGTTCTTTGGCAGCCATTTTATTACAACCAGCATTACAGACAGAATGGGTAGAAGCTACCAAAACTTCAATACTTATTAAGAGATTGGCAGCTAACCATATTTACTACTATAATATTGTCAGTATGCCTTGGCCAATAATGAATAGAGATATGGTTATTGACATGTTGATAAAGCAAGATACTTTGTCAAAAAAAATGACCATTCATGCAAATTCAATTGACAAGATTAAGCCTGAAATACCGGGTTTAGTAAGGATGCCACTTTCTCAAGCAACATGGGAAATAATTCCGATTGGATTAAATAGGATACAAGTTGAATATACCTTGAAGATCAATCCTGGCGGAGGAATTCCGGCATGGGTAGTCAATATGTTTATCGCTAAAGTGCCTTATGAAACATTCCATAGTCTCTCAAAAATAATTCAAGAAAATCGGTTTCAAAAACAACAATTTGATTTCATTAAAGACTAATCATTTTATGCTAGCGCAGGATCCTTGCAGTATGACTATTAAAAATATTTCCAATAAAGGGAAGGATTTTTTTCTTAGAAAAAATCTGTTGACTGCAATATAAAGTCAACGCAATTATTATTAAATTACGAAACACGCTATCACCGAAAGGCTGAATTAATTTAAGGGCGTGTACATCGAATTACAAGCCTGATTTTATGTAACTCCATCCTTCCTCTTGTTTCAAAATCACCTCTACCACTCCGGAAGGAACAGTGCCAGCTTCTTTTATTAGCATGTCTTCCGTGATATTATGTTTGCGCATGGTATTTTGACATGCACTAAATTTGATGCCTTGAGTGGCAAGTAACTGAATGTCTTTCGTAAAAAAGGTTTTGTCTTTTACTAGAAACTCTATTGCCTTTCCGTGTACCACCACTTCAACATATAAATTTTTAGGCCAAACTTTTTGCATGTTCTTAATATTGCCAATCACACCTGACCAACTAGCAGTATCAGCAGTATTTAATTGAACAACCACTTTATGAACTTTATTTTCAGTGTCGCTTTTAACAACCCAAACATCTTTGGTTTCTTGAGCGA
>JBIIVV010000216.1:0-5618 GCA_044339235.1 Ferruginibacter sp. | reverse complement strand
TTTTTGAAAAATTAAACAAAGCATTTCAATATTGATTTAATTTTTCAAAAAGATAAATGGTAATAGGAGTAGATTTAGGAGGAACAAATATAAGGGCGGCTTTGATTAAGGATGGTGCAATTAATTCTGTTCAGCAGGAAAAATTGTGTGAAAAGGATTCACTTCAAAATACAATTGATCAACTAATTGCTATTATTGCATCACTTATAAGCAGCGAGGTGAGTGCTATAGGAATTGGTGTTCCTTCAGTTGTAGATATTGATAAAGGGATTGTGTATGATGTAATCAATATCCCATCCTGGAAAAGAGTGGAATTAAAAAAAATATTAGAAGATCGCTTTCAAATACCTGTTTATATAAATAATGATGTGAATTGTTTTGCACTTGGCGAGCACAAATATGGCCAGGGAAAAACATATAATTCTTTTGTAGCACTATCAATTGGAACTGGAATTGGAGCGGCAATTATCATTAACAACCAGCTTTATACTGGAAAAAATTGCGGTGCTGGAGAAATCGGCTCATTATCATATTTGGATAAAAATCTTGAATTTTATACGAGCTCCTTATTTTTTGAATCAAAATCCACTACTCCATTTTTAGCACACCAGGCTGCAATAAATGGCGATCAATCTGTACTACCTATTTGGGAAGAATTTGGATCTCATCTTGGAAACATGATTAAAGCAATTGTTTATGCATATGACCCTGAGGTGATCATTTTAGGGGGTTCAATTGCGAAAGCATTTAAATATTTTGAAGCCCCAATGAAAACCGCAATATCCGATCTGCAGTTTCCCGAAACATTCAAATCATTAAATATTTTGCTTTCAAATGTTGAAAATATAGCACTATTGGGCGCTGCTGCTCTTGTAAAAAAGGACTAACTCAAGGAAGTCAAACAATTACTAGGGTCTAAAAAAGCTAGCTATAGCTTAAAAAATAATCTACGCCTCTCCTTTTATTAAGAAAGTTAAAACGACTTAATCCACCAGCGGCATAATTTTACCAAGGGTTCTTTAAATTTCTTGTAATTTTAAATTACACTAGGCTACAACGATTATGCACAAAATTATTTTGTTAATTGACATCTCCGAAGAGTATGGTCAAAATCTAACAAAGGGGATTGTTAAATATTCAAAAGAGCATGGTCCTTGGATTTTTTGTAAAATGCCACTTTTTTACCGTGAAACACATGGTGTAGAAGGCATTGTAAAATTTGCAAAAGAATGGGGGGCTGATGGAATTATAGCACATCTCGACAATGACTTAGATATACAAAAAATTCTAAAAGCCGGAATTAAACTAATTGTAGAAGATTATAAAGAAAGATTTGATGGGATATCCAATATTACGGGTGGCTATTTTGAGACAGGTGCAATGGGGGCAGAATATTTTATAAAGAAAGGGTTTAAACATTTTGGATTTTACGGGTTTAAAAATATCGTTTGGTCACGAGAACGATTTGAAGGATTTCAAAATTATTTATTGGACCATAAATTAGACGTGCATCATTTTGATCAGGATCTGCAGGCAGCACAAACGCTTTGGTTTTATAAACCATCTTTACTTAGCCAGTGGCTTCAGTCGTTGCCAAAACCAATTGCTATTATGGCTTGTGATGATGAAAGGGCTCAACATATTACAGAGGCCTGCAAACAAGCACAAATTCCGATCCCCGAGCAGATTGCCGTGCTAGGGGTTGATAATGATCAGATGACATGCAATTTATCTGACCCGCCCCTTTCAAGCATTAACCTGGATACTGAAAAAGGTGGATATGCGGCAGCTAAATTAATGGACCAGCTTATATCTCAAAAAAATATGGTGCCTCACAATATTATTGTAAAGCCTACCCATATTATTACCCGCCAGTCAACAGATATTACCTCTGCCAGCGACCTGTTTATTGCAAAGGCACTCAAGTATATTCATCAAAATATTGATGATAAAATTAGTGTCTCAGATGTGTTAAAAGAAGTGCCACTTTCAAGAAGGTCTTTCGAAAAACGGTTCCACGATATTACAGGCTTTGCTGTATACCAATATATTTATAATTTGAAAATTCAAAAATTTGCAGAGCGCTTATTAGAAACAGATAAAACAGTTTCTGTAATTTCAATAGAATCAGGCTTTGGTTTAAGTAATAATATTTCTAGGCAGTTTAAACAAGTGAAAGGATGTACGCCAACGGAGTATAGAAAAAAACATATCCAGTTAAAGCGGACTGATGAATAGTGTCGGGCCTTTCGGTCTCAAAAAAAATTGTTGGTGCATAAAATAAGATTACAATGAATGTAATGACTTTCAATATCAGATGTGACAAAGCCAGTGATTTGCAAAACAACTGGCAATATCGAAAAGATTTTGCCGCACAAATGATTGGCTTTTACAATGCGGATATTATAGGAACACAAGAAGTTTTCAAAAATCAATTAGACGACTTGTTGCAACGACTACCGGGGTATAACTTTTTGGGCGTAGGGCGTATAGACGGAAAAGAAAAAGGGGAATATAGCGCGATATTTTTTAAAGCTCAAAAATATGAAGTAGAAAAAAATGGACATTTTTGGTTAAGCCAACAACCGGAAGCGCCAGGTTCGTTGGGTTGGGATGCAGCTTGTGAAAGAATCGTAACCTGGGGTATTTTTATAGAGAAAGAAACAGGACTACGATTTGCATTTTTTAATACTCATTTTGATCATATAGGTGAGATGGCTCGAAAAGAAAGTGCAGTACTGCTTAAAAAAAGAATCATTGAAATTGCTGGCACGCTTCCGGTAATACTGACGGGAGATTTAAATGTACCACCCGAGGCAGAAGCGGTTCAGACTTTATTAGCGGATGGATTTATAGCAGACGCCCGAACAATTTCCAATTTCGTTTATGGTCCTAATTGGAGCTTTCATGATTTTGGACGTACGCCCTTGGCAGAGCGAAAGCGAATTGATTATATTTTTGTGGGTGAGGGGATACAAGTGAATAAGTATGCTTGTATTTCCGAAACACTGGATTCAATCTTTTTGTCAGATCATAATCTTGTGTTAGCTCAAATTCAGTTTGATCCAAACTAGCAATAAGTAGAATGAATTAACGAAAGCAAAACTATTCATATAAATTATTTTTTTCCAATTGTTTCTGGATGTAGCACAATTGTTTGAACACCTCGTTGACTAAGTTTAGGCTTGTTTTTTAAGCCATGATCCGCATAGCTTGCAGTTAATATATACAATCCCTTGTTGGCAGAATTGCCTGGATTTTCTTGGGTACGAAAAGCGCCTTCAAGGCCGGTAAAGTAAGACACATTTTTATTATCTCCACTAGTAAGAATCCACCGAATCATTTCTTGCATGTTTTCTCTTTGTATGTCTGGGTGAGGAGGCATTACCGTGGACCCCCAGGTTCCCGTAGTGCCGGTAATAACTTTATTTGAAAGTTCTTCAATAATTGTTGAATTGACAGGGTACTTGAGAGCAACCTGTTCAAAAGAGGGCCCAATCAGTTTGTTTTTAAATGCGTGACAGGTGAAACAGTTAGACTTCATTAAAAGAGAAATTGCGAAATTTTCCTTTGAGTTTGAAGTGGTATTGTCTAAAAATTTTTTTGTATCTGAAGAGTCGCTTAAAAAAGTTACTTTTAACAAGACCTCATTGGCAGCAATTTCATTGTATTTCGACATGCCATCTTCCTTGTCAGTTACATTGATGGAATAGAAAATCATTGTATTCCATCTAAATGTGCTTTTACCATCGGGTATGGTTAATTGAACGAGCGGTACGCTATTCTCTTGCTGTAATTGTAGATTTTTAAAACCGTACATAAATATGATACAGAGCAAGGCGTTACAAAAAAAGATTGGTTTCATAAGGTATTTACTTATGCCAAATCAATTTCATTCGCTACTCGGTTTGCCGATCTTGTGGCTGCCTCTGTTCCCCAATTTAAATTATCTGCATAAGCACCAGCAAAATGGATTCGGCCTTGTGGTTTCATAAGCAAGGGCCAAAATTTATGTAGCTCGCCTATGGGAAAAGCAAGTCTTTCACAAGTGGACGAATAAGTTTCTTTTGTCCAATCTTTACTTATTGCTTGCTCAATAGTGTCTTTACCGGGATAAACTTCCCGGAAAGCTGCAAGCGCCCTTTGGGGCGAAATTCCACCAGGGCCGGTGCCCAAAACAATTACTCTTGTACTATCTACCTCATCTGCAGACTGCCAAGTGGCCCAAAGGTCTGGATGATCCATATTCATATTGATTGGAAACCCATCCTCTTCCCAAAACTTTGAGCTGGCTTGAAATACAAATCGCTGGTAAGAATCATAAGTGAGGGTATCAAATATATATTGCTTTTCTGCGGGCATGGCAGGCTCAATGGGAATATTGCGAAAGGCAGGCAGAGGAATACAGTTTACTAGATAATCTGCCGATAGCGTTTTTAGCTGGTTTTGATGTTTAAAATTTACAGTTACATCCTTTTGATCATGCTGGATTCCGATAACCTTGGCATCTAATTTAACGCGTGCTCCCAATCTTTTTGCAAACGCATTGGGAAGCATTTGGTTGCCACCTTTGAGTCTGTAAAGTCCAGTTGGATTAAGTGGAACGCCTCTCAATTTTAAAATAGCAGAACCCCATAAGGAAGAGAGGGCAGAAGCCTCTTCCCCACCCATAAAACCTAGGGCCGCCTTGGATGCACCATTTCTTTTAAACAGTTCAGCCATCGTTATTTTATCCAACTCGTCCAGTCCAATATTAAAAGGTTGATATTCATCCGTAAACTTGTCGAGATAGGGGGCTTTATACAGTAATTCCAAATCAGACCATGGATTAGTAGTTAAAAAATGAACTTCTTTTTCATTTAATCCAAAGCCCTTCAAAACTGAAGGGTCCGCTAACATGGCTTCAGTATAAAATTTTCCTCCGATTCTACTTACTAAATTCTTGCGTCTTGGGTAAGGTAATGCATCAAGTCCAAATTCTTTAATATAGCCCCAATATTTATCGTAACCAGGCTTTGTAATGTGTTCTTGACCATAATCGCCATATAGACCATCAGACAGGCCATCGTGGGCTGTATAAACGTGTCCGCCATGACGACCAGAAGCTTCCAACACAATCACCTCATGTCCTTTTTTCATTAATTCATAGGCGCAACAGAGGCCACCCATACCTGCGCCTGCTACAATGATCTTTTTAACCTTTCCTTCAGCTAACACCCTATTTGTTTCAGCTGGTAGTAACTCATTGCTCCCCACCTTTTCAGATTTGGTAAGTATCGATGTGCCCAAACCTGCCATGAAACTATTTTTAATAAAGTCTCGTCTTTTAAATTTGCTCATGCCGCTTGATTGAAAGGTTAGAAAATAAAGATAGTAAAATTAACCAGTAAAAATACGTTGCAACCGATTGGGCCAACTGAAGCTTCTTTGTTGGTGAAATTTCAAACAAATTGCCAGCAGCTTAAAAATCAACTTGAAAATTAATTTTATGTCCTATTTTTGATGGGCACGAAAGAACGAAGCTTTACACGATGGAAAATGGCACACTTAAACGAACATTAACACCTACTCTTTTATGGGGTTTGGGGGTAGGCTATGTAATTTCTGGGATGTATTTT
>JBIIVV010000041.1:0-18722 GCA_044339235.1 Ferruginibacter sp. | reverse complement strand
TTTGGGTATTATAAAGAAGTGAAGTGTAAAAGGGAAGGTTTAGGAAAATTTTTCTGGCAGAATCTAGCGCTGCCTGGCTTTGAATGTCATCCGTAAATATTTTTACCGCATTTAACTTTTCTGTGATTGAATCTTTTTGCAAATTGATAGATGTCGGAACACTCAATACATCTTCTACATCCGCCACTTTTTTTAATTGCTGCTGCAAATGACTGTAAGCGGAAAAGGTGGCGAGCTCAAAAAAATGATCCGTTTGAATACCCACTACCAATACATTCCCATCATCCCCAAATTTTTCTCTGAACTGCTTATACTCCTTGTATTTCGGATTATCCACAGGGATCGCTTTAGCAAACTCATAACTCAGTTTTACCTTGCTTGCAAAAAATCCCATTATGCCAGTTACTGCAGATAAAACTATTAACAATGGTAAGCGGTTTTTGATTACAAAGCTTCCTAAGCGTTTCCACATAATAAACTGATTGGTGATAAAGTTTTGCAAAGAAAAACTATTTAATGGAATTGAAGTCAATTTATGGGTTGAAGGATAACAACTAGCTTCGTTTTTATGTTGCGCCTGCAGTATTAGGAGCTTTCATTTGGGCAAATCAACGGGATTTTTTTTCTTTTCATGCAGATTCACCTACGAACCCATTAGCCAATGTACAGAGGAGCAGAATCTTTCCTATTTTTGACTGTCGATTCATTTAACCAGACCATAAAAATCCGCCGAAGACTAGGGGCATGACACATAAAACAAAAGGGATCGTTTTACGGACCATCAAATATGGTGAAACCAGCGTAGTAGTGACCATATTTACTGAGCTCTTTGGCCTACAAACTTATATGGTAAATGGGGTACGAACCACCAAAAAATCTTCTGCAAAAGCCAATCACTTTCAACCCGGAGCTATTCTAGATCTAGTTGTTTATCATAGCGACCAGAAGGCAATGCAACGCATCAAGGAATTTAAATGGGATTTTTTATTCCAGCAAGTGCTAAGCGATGTAATTAAGAACAGTCTCGCACTTTACATGGTTGAATTATTACAAAAATGCCTAAAACAGCCCGAACAAAACACGCCCCTTTTCTACTTTTGCGAAGATGTATTAATACAGTTGGATGCCGCCGAAAAGGAGGTGACAGCGAATTTTGCACTGTACTTTTCCTTACAGCTGCCCCAATTTTTTGGATTCAGGATGAACGATAATTATGATGCTGAATTAAATGTGCTGGACTTAGCGGAAGGCAATTTTGTTGCAAGCCAGCCAGTACATCCAAATTTTATTGAAGGAAACTATGCCGAAATTACCTCTCAACTTTTGAAAGCAATGCAGCCCGATGAGTTAGCACAGTTTAAACTTCACCATGATACTAGAAGAGCCTTATTACTTCATTACCTCAATTACTATTCACTCCATATTTCCGATTTTGGACAAATGAAGACCTTGGCTGTTTTACAAGAAGTTTTTTGATACTGCCAAGGGCTATTGGATTCTCCTTGATGTGGACTGTTGAGTTAACTGAAACTGCTCTATATTTTCAATTAATACGATTCCCGGTGTTTTCCCTTTTTCAAAACTGCCTACCAAATGATCTAGTTGCAAAGCCTTTGCCCCATTGATTGTTGCCCATCGTAAAAGAGTTGACAAAGGAATAATAGGAATAGTAGTAAGTTGAATGGTTTTTATCTCTTCCAGTATATTCAACTGCTGATTACTTGCTAAGCTATCGGTACCAATGACCATATTGCAATTGCTATTCATCAGCATATTGATCGGAGGATTTTTTTGCTCTATGTACTGATTGGCGTTGATACAAATACAAAGGCTAAATACTGTCTTTGCCCTACCCGAAAGTTGACTCAAATATTCCATATCACTTGCACTGGTATACGTGTTATGAACCAAAATAATGGATTGCTGTTGATCAAAATAGGGTAGCCAACTTTGAAAACTAGATTTGCCGGTGGGTTCAAATGAAGCAATGTCAATTCCGAAATTTGTATATAGGGCTAATAAACCTCCGGCTTTGCGCAAATAAAGCATATCCTCTTCTGCACATTCCTGATTATGTATGGTGATTAATTGCCCCGCTGTACCTTCATTCAGCAGATGAAATAGATTTTTTGAAACACTATAGGGTGCATGAGGGGAAAGGGTAGTTTTATGAGTGGGTAGCTCATTTTCGAATTGTTTTGATACCATTTTCATCTCGGCTAGCCTTTTATGGGCTGCTTCGCCGACAAATCCACTTACCTCAATAAAATTATGCCAAAGGAGCTGGCTCTTTTTTTTGGCAGGAATAGAATCACTTGAATTACAAATATCTCCCACCGCTACAATACCCGATTGGTACATTTTCGCTTCTGCCTCAACCATCGCTTCTAGTTGCTGCTCATCCCGTGTAGACCGATTGCGCATTACCTGTTGTACAAAGTCCACCAGCCCTGTTTTTTCGGAAATCCTTCCCTTTAAATGGCTTAATTCCAGATGACAATGGGCATTTACAAACCCAGGGCTAATCAATCCGGTAAATGCTTCGATCCCATCGCCCGCATCTATAGTATTTACCAGGTCAATGATGGCCCCAAAACTATCTGTAATTACCACAGATGGCTCCTTTAGTATTTCATATCCGGTAAAAATTTGGTCAGCAGTAAATTTTCTGTACAAAATGATTGGTTGAAAGGATGTAAATTTGCGGCTTACTATTAAAGGTGATTGCTTTTATAAGTGCTAAAGTTCTTAAATAAAAAATAAAAATTCGAATAAAGGGGAATTATAAAAAGAGAAGGCCTAAAAGACAATGATGGCAACAGCATGAAATCATCATAAACTGGCACTTGACTATCTTTTTTGTATTCTTGCTGATCGTTTCGGCTGAGCGGGCAGACTTTTCAGTACCCAACTGTAGAAATTGGGTTTCAACAATATATTATGTTAGATAAATTAGATGCGATAAAAGGAAGATTTGACAATTTAGGCGTGGCGCTAACCAATCCTGAAATTGTGAGTGACAACAAAAAATTTACTGCCATTAGTAAGGAATACCGGAGTTTAGAAAAAATTGTTCAGGCTAGGGATGCCTATGTTCGCCTATTGGACGATATTGAATTTAACAAAGAAGTATTGAATGGGGATGATGCAGAAATGCGAGATCTAGCCAAACAGGAATTACCCATTTTGGATGAAAATAAGGATGCTTTGGAGAAAGCGCTGCGCAATATGCTGATTCCAAAAGATCCCTACGATGAAAAAAATGCAATATTAGAGATTAGAGCCGGTACTGGGGGTGATGAAGCCTCGCTTTTTGCTGGAGACCTATTAAGGATGTATTTAAAATATTGCGAAAAAAAGGGTTGGAAAACTGCCCTACTGAGCGAAAGTGAAGGCACTGCAGGGGGCTATAAAGAAGTGCAGGTGGAAGTGGTGGGCGATGATGTATATGGTACCATGAAATTTGAAAGTGGTGTCCACCGCGTTCAAAGGGTGCCTGATACCGAGGCTAGTGGAAGGGTTCACACGAGTGCCGCCACTGTTGCTGTAATGCCGGAGGCCGAGGAAGTGGATTTTGAATTAAAAGATAGTGATGTAAAAATGGAAACTGCCCGAAGTGGAGGAGCAGGAGGGCAGAATGTAAATAAGGTGGAAACAAAAGTGTTTTTAACCCATAAACCAACGGGGTTGGTAGTGATGTGTCAAACAGAAAGAAGTCAGCTGGGTAATAAAGAAAAGGCGATGGACATGCTTAGAACCCGCCTATATGATGAAGAAGTGCGAAAAGCAGAGGAAGCCATTGCCCATAAAAGAAAAAGCCTGGTAAGTACAGGTGACAGAAGCGCCAAAATCCGAACTTATAATTTCCCCCAGGGAAGAGTGACCGATCACCGCATTGGACTTACCGTGTACAACTTAGATAATGTTTTGAATGGAGAAGTTCAGGAATTCATTGACGCCTTGCAATTTGCAGAAAATGCAGAAAAAATGGCGACTCCTAGTTAATTTGGTCCAAGCGAATTAATTGCCCCAAATTACAAAGGCCCCGGTTTTATCCAAGAACAGATTTGAGAAATAACTTCTATCTATTACCCCCATTGCCCAAAAGGTATGCAGGCTTCTGTAAATATTTGTTAAAGCCGAACGGATTTCTATAATTTCCAATTTTCACTTACTATAAAATGCTAACTTTATACTGCACCTGAAAAGGGGTAAAAAGCTTTTATATTTTGCAAACGTTAAAGATAAAAACTTCGGTAGTTCTTCTCTTTTATTAACAAAAAGTATATGTTAGCTGGCACAAAATTTGACCTTTCAACTTAAATAATTTAATTCAACTTTTTCTCATAAGCAGTTAGTTTTGGTAAACGGCCCCTGTTTCTACGGGGGCCTATCTTTTTTACACCCTATGGTGAAGTTCCACCGAAAAAGAATTTTGTTCTCCACTTCTCTAGTTAATCAATTGCTTCAACTTATTTCTTTACTAAGTTTGGACTTTTCCTTTTTTACCCCCGCAAATTACTAGTAGTTGTATATATAATGTAAACTGCTTCGATGATGCTTTAGCCTTTGCTTTCGAAAAAAAAATATTACAAAAAATGATTATAGATGATGCCGCAGCTATTGATTTACCTGCAATTAATGTATTAGATAATTTTAAAATATTTTAACTGTGCAATCTAAGGAGAGCTGCAAGAATGAGGGATAAAGCGAACCGGCAATGTAAAAAAAGTAGTTGCCGGATAATCTATGCTTACTAATGATAAAAGAGTTTTACTTTTGAGCTGATTTTAGAAATCCGCAGTAAAAACTTACTTAATAATTTATTTAATCTATTGAATTGGCTACAAAAGCATCCGAAAGAAAATCATTCTTTAAGAAAATAAGTGGACAGGAAAATAAAGAAGAAGAGTCAGAAATGACCTTTTTTGACCACATTGAAGAATTACGCTGGCATATCATGCGATCCATCCTTGCCTGGCTTGCAGCTGCCATTGCCATTTTCGTATACATCGACTGGGTCTATGACAATATTATACTAGCTCCGGCAAACAAAGACTTCTTTACTTATGGAGCCTTATGCCGCTTTGGCAATTGGCTGCATATGGGAAATAGTTTTTGCATGCCGCCAGTTAAAATCGATTTTCAGGTAACTACCGTAAATGGAACTTTTACCTCTGCAATCTCTATTGCAATGATTGGAGGAATCATTACAGCCTTTCCCTATATTTTTTGGGAAGTCTGGCGCTTTATTAAGCCTGCATTGTCTCCAAAGGAAAGAAGATACGGAACAGGAAGTATTTTTTGGGTATCTCTATGCTTCTTTACTGGCGCAGCTTTCGGCTATTATTTGCTTGCCCCCTTTACCTTTAACTTTTTAGCAAGTTTTACTTTGGGCAAAACTGGTATGATACTATACCGGCCAGCCATAGACGATTATATTGATAGTCTTACTAATTTGATGCTAGGATGTGGAATTGCTTTTGAGTTACCTGTAATATCCTATGTGCTCGCTAAAATAGGATTGATTACCGGTAGCATTTTGAAAAAATATTTCAAATTCGCTTTTGTAATTATTTTGGTTGTAGCAGCCATTATTACCCCTTCTCCCGACTGGACAAGCCAGTTTTTAGTAGCAATACCGTTACTAATATTATACTGGATAAGCATTGTTTTGACCACCCGAGTTGAGAAACAAAGGCTTAAAGACGAAGAAAAAGAGTGGAGCTAATATTTAGTTGATAGCTGATAACTGATAGTTTTTAGCGGTTAGTAAAGAATTAAGATTTAATTTTACTGCCCAATTATCAGTTATCAGTTATCAGTTATCAGTTATCAGTTATCAGTTATCAGTTATCAGTTATCAGTTATCAGTTATCAGTTATCAGTTATCAGTTATCAGTTATCAGTTAATAAATTATATATAATGACTCCATTTAACTTAGCATTACCCATTGCCATTGGCTCTGATCATGCCGGATTTGATTGCAAAGAAGACCTGATTTCCATATTGGAAGCAAAGGGTTTGCTATTCAAAGACTTTGGTAGCTTTTCAAAAGATACCGTCGACTACCCCGATTTTGCACACCCAGTTGCCATCTCGGTTGAAAAAGGGGAAGCAGCATTTGGTGTTTTGTTGTGCGGAAGCGCAAATGGGGTAGCCATCAGTGCTAATAAACACCAAGGTGTAAGAGCCGCCATTTGCTGGGGCGAAGAGCTGGCAGAATTAGCCCGTAAACACAATGATGCCAATGTGCTTTGCATACCTGCTCGCTTTGTAAAGGATGGTGTAGCAGAAAAAATGTTGGAACTTTTCATGAATACCCCCTTCGAAGGCGGTCGCCACCAAACTAGGGTTGATAAAATAGCCTGCTAATAGTTTGCAAATAATCAATCGCTACCATCTGAATACATCGATTGATCTTACATTTTGGCAGCGCCTCGAAAAATAATAAATGTTCCATAACGCATTCCCTTTATTCAGTTAAATGTTTATCCCAAGGCAGGATGGAATTGAATTCGGATTTCATCCTGCCCTTATTAATAATTGAAATATGAAAAAGCCTCTCTTACTTATTTTTTTATTGGTAAGTACACAACTTGTCTGTCTCGCTCAGTCAAATAATGCCGCTAAATATGCTGCTACCATTACTACTCATGACTTAAAGAAACACTTAACTATCATTGCTAGCGATGAAATGGAAGGCAGGGAAACTGGCACTCCCGGACAACGCAAAGCTGCAGCTTATATCGAAACCCAGTTTAAATTGTTGGGATTGAAAGTTGCTCCTGTTTTAAATAATTACCAGCAAATGTATCCGCTCTATCAGGATAGCCTTGTTAATAGTGAACTAAATATTGCCGGTAAAATAGCCGAGTTCGGAAAAGATTATTACTGTCAGGCCAACATTAGTGAAACCGGCACGTTTGCCAGCAACAAAATCATGCTGGTGGGATATGGCATTGATGATACAAATTATTCAGACTACTCAGGAATAGATGTAACTGGAAAAATAGTGGTTTTCTTTTCAGGAGAACCAAAGAAAGATGGAAAATATTTGGTAAGCGGAACCAACCGAAGTTCTGATTGGACATACCCCGGAACAGAAAAGAAATTAGCTACCGCAGCAGCAAAAGGAGCCGCCGGAGCATTTATAATCAATACCAATCAGGCAACTTTTATGACAAGAATCATTGAAGCCAATCTGAAATCAAATGTATACTACCCCCGAAATGCAGCAGATGGAAAAAAAATAAACCATGCTTTTCTATCCCATGCTTTTACTTCCACTATTTTCAATACCCAATTTGAAGCCATTTTAAAAATTGCTAAATCCGGCCAACCATTTGATCAAAGTTCGATATTTGAAAAGGATATCAGCTCCACTTTGAAATATGCTAAAAATAGAACCCCCATCAACGCCAGTAATGTAATTGGCATAATAGAAGGCACTGATAAAAAAGATGAATTTGTTTTTTTAACCGCACACTATGACCACCTTGGAAAACAGGATGGTAAAATATATTATGGTGCAGATGATGATGGAAGTGGTACCTGCGCCGTTATTGAAATGGCCGAAGCATTTGCAAAGGCAAAAGCAGCAGGTAAAGGACCCAGAAGAACAATGGTTTTCATGACCGTGAGTGGCGAAGAAAAAGGATTATGGGGTAGTGAATATTATAGTGACCATCCTGTATTTCCGCTGGAAAAAACATCTGTAGATCTAAATACTGATATGGTAGGTAGAATAGATACCGAAAGGGAAAAGGATGACACGTTGAATTATGTTTATGTGATCGGTCATGATAAACTCAGCAGTGAACTACAGCTTATTAATGAAGGTGTAAACAATCAATATACCCACCTGGTATTTGATTATAAATATGATGACCCCAATGATCAAAATAGAATCTATTACAGAAGTGATCATTATAATTTTGCAAGAAAAGGCGTGCCCATCCTATTTTTTTATGATGGTATGCTACAGGCCGATTATCACCAACCAACTGATACCGTGGAAAAAATTAACTGGGACTTGTATGAGAAAAGGGTAAGAATGATATTTCATACCGCTTGGGAAATTGCTAACCGTGATGAAATACTAAAAAGAGATATCCCGCTAGGGAATGGCACAAGATAAAAAAATAGGCTTCCTGTTGGAAGCCTATTTTTTTTATATCGCAATTGATAAAACCACTACCATCCCAAAATCCAAGCAAAAATTAGGGGACAAACAATAGTAGCATCACTTTCAACAATAAACTTTGGAGTATGGATATCTAATTTTCCCCAGGTAATTTTTTCATTGGGCACCGCACCGGAATAGGATCCATATGACGTGGTGCTATCACTCACTTGACAGAAATAACTCCAGAAAGGAACATCATGCCATTCCAAATCCTGGTACATCATTGGTACCACACAGATTGGAAAATCGCCGGCAATACCTCCTCCAATTTGGAAAAATCCTACTCCCTTTCCACCCGAATTATTCCGGTACCAATCGGCCAACCAAACCATATATTCAATCCCGCTTTTCATAGTGGTTGCTTTCAGCTCTTTTTTAATAATATAAGAGGCGAAGATATTTCCCATGGTACTATCCTCCCATCCTGGTACAACAATTGGAATGTTTTTTTGAGCCGCGGCAAGCATCCAACTATTTTTAGGGTCTATTTCATAATATTGTTCCAATACGCCACTCAACAGCATTTTGTACATGTATTCATGAGGGAAATAACTTTCTCCCTTATCGTCTGCATCTTTCCAAATTTTATGAATATGCTGCTGCAATCTTCTAAAAGCCTCTTCTTCGGGAATACAGGTATCGGTAACTCGATTGTAATGATTTTCAAGTAATTCCCATTCCTCTTGTGGACTTAAATCCCTATAGTTGGGTACTCTTTTGTAATGACTATGCGCCACTAGATTCATTATATCTTCTTCAAGATTAGCTCCGGTACAGCTGATAATCGAAACCTTATCCTGCCGAATCATTTCAGCAAGGCTTAATCCCAATTCGGCAGTACTCATCGCTCCGGCAAGGGTAATCATCATTTTACCACCCTCTTCCAAATGGGTAACATATCCTTTAGCAGCATCCATTAAGGCAGCTGCATTAAAATGCCGGTAATGATGCTCAATAAAATTAGAAACAGGTCCTTTACTCATACATGTATGTTTTATACTTCAAAAATATCCTGTCGGCCTATTCAACCTAAATTATTTTTTATCTGACCCAGGATTGCAAAAGTAATTATTTTTTTGCAGTGCAAGCTGTTAATGAAGCAGGAAACGAAAGCTTGCCAGTTGTAACCAGAATAGGCCGCTAATAGAATGCCCCTGCCATTTGAAAAAATGGTGAATGACTCGAAGTAAGCAATTGTAATAATCTTACCTTTATACCTATCAAAGTTGGGCAGGTATATTTCGTTCCTTCACCCCGCCAATTGAATGACTCATTCTGCAAAATGAACTATTTAGCCCATGCCTACCTTTCATTTAATGAGCCCGGAATATTGACCGGCAATATGATCAGTGACTTTGTAAAGGGCAAAAAAAAATTTGATTTTTCATTGGTGATTCAACGTGGAATAGCATTGCACAGAGCAATAGATGAGTTTACGGATTTTCATCCTGTAACACAACAAGCCAAATCCTATTTTAAACAAAATTATCGGCTCTATGCCGGAGCTTTTATAGATGTGGTATACGACCACTTTTTAGCAAATGATAAAAATGAATTTATCGATGTAAAAGAGTTGAACTCCTTTTGTCAGTCAACATACCTTAATTTACAAAATAATAGTGCTGGCCTTCCAGAAAAGTTTTTACAAATGCTTCCCTATATGCAGCAGCAAAATTGGCTTTTTCACTATAATTGTAGGGAAGGGATTGAAAAAAGTTTCGGAGGTTTAGCTAGACGAGCCGCCTATTTATCAGAATCGGATATTGCCTTTTCAATTTTCAATACCCATTATCATGAATTGGAGAAATGTTACCAATTGTTTTTCCCTGAGCTCAAAATTTTTTCGGCACAATATTTATGTAAACTAAATAGTCAATAATTCGTTTTATATTTATAAAAAAATAAAAGTATATGAGAAAGGTTTTAACAGTCGTTTTATTAGTATTGATTAATGTTACTGTATTGCAAGCCCAAACTAAGTTTCCGCAGGTAGACAAATCTCCAATGGATATGAGTTATTACCCAAATGCTTACCCTATTTTAAAAATTCAGGATAAACTAACTGAACCATTAACCGCAAGAGTCATTTTCAGTAGACCACAAAAAAATGGGCGAGCCATTTTTGGTGAATTGCTGGAATATGGAAATGTATGGCGCCTTGGCGCAAATGAAGCATCAGAAATTGAATTTTTTCAAAATGTGAAAATTGGGAATACCAAAATTAAAAAGGGTCGTTACACCCTCTATTGCATTCCACTTGCCGAAAAATGGACAATAATCATCAATAAAGAAACAGATACCTGGGGGGCATTTAAATATGTTCAAAGTAAAGATGTAGTAAGAATAGACGTTCCGGTACAAAAGCAATCGGAAATTTTAGAAGCATTTGTAATGGCTTTTGAAAAAACTTCCACTGGGGCCGACTTGCTAATTGCCTGGGATGACTTTAAAGTGGCTCTGCCGATTAGTTTTTAACTGATCGCTTTTAAAAAAATTAATACTAAATTTTCAGCAGCAATAAAATATCATTGCAACAAACACCCTTCCTACTTTTTAATAATGAGCAACCAATGAAATTAGCAACCAAAATCATTCATGCAGGAGCTGAGCCAGATCCAAGTACTGGAGCCATCATGACGCCTATTTATCAAACTTCCACCTATGTTCAAGCTGCTCCTGGTCAACACAAAGGCTATGAGTATGCCCGAAGTCAGAACCCTACTAGAAAGGCTTTGGAAGATGCATTGGCTATTATCGAAAACGGAAAATACGGACTTGCTTTTTCAAGTGGTGTTGCGGCCACAGATGCGGTAATAAAATTGTTATCTCCAGGAGATGAAGTGATCGCAGCCAATGATATGTATGGCGGTACCTACCGACTTTTTACAAAAGTGTTTGAAAAATTTGGGATCAAATTTATATATGTTGATACTACCCAACTGAGCAATATTGAGGCTGTAATTACCAGTAATACAAAATTAATTTGGATAGAGACGCCCACCAATCCGCTGATGAATATTAGCGACATCTCTGCAATTGCTAGGGTTGCAAAAAAAGCAGGTGCGCTTTTATGTGTGGATAATACTTTCGCTTCTCCCTACTTGCAAAATCCCTTGGATCAAGGGGCAGATATTGTGATGCACTCCGCCACTAAATATCTGGGAGGACACAGTGATGTTATTCAAGGGGCACTAATCATGAATGATAGTTCTTTAAAAGACCAGTTGCATTTCATTCAAAAAAGTTGTGGTGCAGTTCCAGGTCCTATGGATTGTTTCTTAGTTTTAAGGGGTATTAAAACTTTACATGTACGCATGCAACGGCATTGTGAAAACGGTGCTATCATAGCACATTATTTGCGTAGCCATCCTAAAGTACAAAAAGTTTACTGGCCTGGATTTGAAGACAATGCAGGATTTGCCATTGCCAAAAAACAAATGCGTGATTTTGGTGGAATGATCAGCTTTACTTTAAAAGACGAAAGTATAGAAGCTGCAAATAAAGTACTTTCTTCTACTAAACTATTTTCACTGGCCGAAAGTTTGGGTGGTGTAGAATCTTTAATCAACCACCCGGCAAGCATGACGCATGCAAGCATTCCAAGGGAAGAAAGAATTAAGAATGGCCTAGCCGATGGGTTAATGCGTTTGAGCGTGGGAATAGAAGATGCAGCCGATTTAATAGAAGATTTGAAACAGGCAATTGGTTAATTTATAAGTATCTTGGAGATTGCTAATCAATTTTATATATTATGAAAACAGTGATCAGCAGCCATTTTAATCAGGTTTTGTTTGCTATTTTATTTTTATAATTATTTTTACTACAGTGGCATTAGCTAATGACTAGCTAAAAAACCGTTCAACCGACTAAATATAATAGGGTTGATAAAATTCCTATCATCGAGCTACTTAAAAAAATCTGCATAGTTGTCAAAGATCTACATTGAAGCTAAACTTCACTCAGCTTGTTTTAAGTGCACCAATATGAAAATTTTCACCAATTATATAAAAAACCATGAATAAGAATAAGATTGTAAGGTTACCTATATTTTTAGGATTATGTGTTTTATTGATAATAGGATGTAGTATCCATAAATTGCAACAGCAAAATAAGCCAGCTGCTATTACTGAAGATAAAGGAGATGCTGTAAAAGATGATGATAGCCAATACAGCGGCCCCTTATTCAATGATAATATAAGATCTACCACATCCCGTACTCCTGAAGAAGAGCGGATCGGATTTAAACTTCCTCCCGGTTTTGAGATTCAGCTATATGCTGCTGAGCCAGATATTGGCAAGCCGATTAATATAGCTTTTGATGCCAAAGGGCGAATGTGGGTCACGCAATCTTTTGAGTATCCGTTCCCAGCTATATCCCCTAATCGGGGCAAGGACCGTTTAACCATTTTGGAAGATACTGACCATGATGGAAAGGCTGATCATTTTACAAATTTTATCGACACCTTAAATATACCCATTGGCATACTGCCTTTAAATGATGGCGCCATAACTTATAGTATCCCTAAAATATCAAAATTTACCGATTCAAATGGGGACGGTAAAGCAGATACTGAGGAAAAATTATTGAGCGGTTTTGGGAGTGCGGATACCCATGGCATGATTAACAACTTTGTACGAGGATATGATGGTTGGGTGTATGCCGATCATGGTTTTACTAATACCTCTACAACTGCCGGTACAGATGGGCAATCTATTACGATGGAATCAGGAAACACATTCAGGTTTCGAATTGATGGCAGCCGTGTTGAACATAACACTTATGGTCAGGTTAACCCTTTTGGTTTAGCCTATGATGAAAAAGGGTACTTATATTCTACGGATTGTCATACTTCCCCATTGTATCAGCTTATAAAAGGTGGTGATTACCCCAGTTTTGGAAAGCCAACAAGGATGGGTTTTGCACCAGATATGAAGCGACTTCAAAATGAAGCCACTGCACTTGCAGGCTTAGCTTATTATGGCGATGTGCAGTTTCCAGAAGAATACCGCAATAGTTTTTTTATTGGTGATGTGGTGGCGTGCAGGGTGTATAGAAATTCATATAGTAATAAAGGCTCAACTCCTATTGGAAAGAAAGAGACCGATTTTGTTAAAAGCAAAGATCCATGGTTTCGCCCAGTGGATGTAAAGCTCGGGCCAGATGGTGCATTATATGTTGCTGATTTTTACAATAGCATCATAGGACATTACGAAGTGCCGCTAGATGATCCACATCGGGATAGGATCAGTGGCAGAATATGGCGGATCACTTACAAAGGTCAGCACAATGATATTAAAGACTGGACCACCGCAACTATAAACGAGCTCCTATCCGCACTTGAGATGAAAAATATTTCCGTTAGGATGTCTGTGACCGATCAGCTTTCAGATAGAATAGGCATGCAAGCTGTTAAGCCATTAAAGGAATTGCTCAACAAAAAATCAACCAGTCCTACTTCCTATATTCATGCATTGTGGGTATTGCAGCGACTTAATTCGTTAACGAATAAAATTGTTAAAAGATCTGCAGCCAATGCCGACCCTTTGATAAGATTACATACCATGCGTATCATCTTGGAACAGAAACCAAATGAACAAAATTACCAACTGATACTGAATGCTACTAAAGATCAAGACCCGCATGTTGCTCGTGCAGCTATAGAGAATATGGTACACTATCCTACAATCAACTCGCTTGAAGCTGTGCTTGCAGCTAGGTCGGGAATACCTGAATATGATACGCACCTGATCTATACTGCTAGGCTTTGCATTAAAGATCTTTTGCTGAATAACGAATTAATGAAACAGGTATTGGCAAAAGATTGGAAACAGCAGGAAGCGGCAAATATTGCGGATGTGCTGGTTGCTGTACCATCAGCAGAATCAGCCATGTTCCTAGCTCAATATGTCAGCAAATATCCGATACCGGGTAATCCGCAAATTACTTATGAGCAAATAGTACAATTCATACCTGCAAGTCAAATTGATGTGGTAATAGTTAATGCGAGACAGAAAAAATTAGATGCAAATGCAGAATTTATACTATTTCAGGGGATACAGCAGGGGATAGCCAGAAGAGATGGAAAAGAATCTGCAGAATTAAAACAATGGGGGATTAAAATTGCAGAAAGCTTTTTAAATAAATATCCAGCAGGAAGCAATGCTAGATCTCAGGAGGTGCTGGCAAAACAAAAATTTGCGCTTGGAATAGCAGGTAATTATAAAGTGCTAGCGCTTGCACCTAATGTGAAATTATTTTTACAACAGGGCTTAAATACAGATCTGGATACCAAGATTGATGCGCTGAGAACCTTGTTGAAGATGGATCCTGATCAGAATGCTGCGCTTGCTGCAAAATTATTTGAGGACCCGGCTTCTAGTTTAGAACTCAAAATTAAGGTAGCCAATGTATTGGGTGATATGACAGGCGCTACAGGATTAACAATAAATAAAGTTTTAAGTAATGTTAACCGTGTTTTAAGCGAGGTTCAAAATGCTCCGCCGGCTTTGCAATCGGCTATCGCTACTTCATTGGCCAGCTCTTCAGAAGGTAAAGACATTGTTTTTAATAAAGTTAGGCAAGGTCAAATATTTTCCCGTGTCTTGATTGAGCCTAAAGTAAGCGAAAGGATATTGTTGAATATATCGCGTAAACAAAAAATGGAATACGATGCGTTAACCGCTAATGTTGAACCTGTAAACAATGATCGGAACAAGGCAATCAATATGATGATGGGTTTATACAGTGCTAACTCGAAAACAAACAGTTTGCCTTCATTAGATGAGGGACAGTTGGTTTTTATTAAAAATTGTTCCGCCTGCCATAAAATAGGTGCAGAAGGAGGGAATATCGGGCCCAACCTTGACGGGGTTAGTAAATGGGGGCCCAATGCATTGGCTACAAAAATAATCGACCCCAACCGAAATATTTCTGAAGCATTTAGAAACTATACTGTAAAGCTAAAAGATGGTAATATTTTGGCAGGTTTATATCGCAGGGATGAAGGGGCCATAATGGTATTTGCTGATGTTACTGGGCGGGAGTTTTCTATCGCTAAAAATGATATTGCAGAACGCATACCCTCTAAGCTTACACTCATGCCGGATAATTTTAGAAATAGTCTTTCGCAAACTGAATTTAATGCTATCATAAATTATTTGCTTAACCATAAATAATAACCCCCATGAATAAGTTACCCATTTACTTTACAACTATACTTACACTTGCAACAGGCTTTTGTTATAGCCAGGTCCAATTTAAAAAACATACGCTAACGAATGACTTTATCTCTGAAGGCGTAGCGGTTGGCGATGTGAACGGTGACGGAAAGCTGGATGTGCTGGCTGGATTTTACTGGTTTGAGGCACCCAATTGGAAACGCCATGAAATTGCAGCAGGTAAAGTATATAAGCCTGGTTCAGAATACTGCACTTCCTTTTTGAATTATAGTATGGATGTTAACCAAGATGGAGCTATAGACCAGGTAATAATCAATTTCCCCGGCACGCAAGCTGCTTGGTATGAAAATCCAAAAAACAATGGAAAGTATTGGAAGAAACATGACATTCTGAATGTAGGTGTTGGTAATGAGTCGGCTAGTTTTATTGATGTTAACGGCGACGGACGCATAGATATAGTATGTGCTGATGTTGCTACTAAACAAATAGTTTGGCTTAGTCCACCAATTAAAAAAGGGGATACTACCTGGACGCGTTACCCAATCAGCGCATTCAATAGCCCCGGAACGGATAGGTTTTCACACGGAATTGGTTTGGGTGATATCAATAGAGATGGTAGGGCAGATGTTATTATTAAAGATGGTTGGTGGGAAGCTCCTGCCGACAGAAAACAACCCAACTGGATTTTCCATCCAGCGAGCCTGGGAGAAGACTGCTCTCAAATGTATGCATATGATGTGAATGGTGACGGATATAATGATGTGATAAGTGCATCGGCTCACCATTATGGTATTTGGTGGCATGAGCAGCTTAGAGATGGACAGGGAAACACAACCTGGAAACTACACGAGATCAGTAAAGCCATCTCCCAAACCCACGGATTGGCATTGGGAGATATTAATGGAGATGGCATGCCGGACCTAATAACTGGTAAGCGATTTTTTGCTCATAATGATTCCAATACAGATCCAGGTGCACATGACCCAGCCGTTTTATATTGGTTTGAATTTAAACCCGGAAAAGAGCCGGTATGGATACCACATCCAATAGATGATAATTCTGGGGTAGGCATACATGTAGTTAGAAATGATATCAATAAGGATAAACTAGTAGATGTTATTATCGCAAATAAAAAAGGCGTATTCTTTTTTGAACAGTTAAAAAAATAATCCCGTACATATTTCCTTGCCATCCGCTTATAAAAGATGAACCAACAAAGCATAAAGAAATTACTCAATGAGAAGGCAGCGCAATATAACCATCCCGATTTTATAAAGGATGATCCCTTGTCGATTCCTCACCGTTTTTCAAAAAAACAGGATATAGAAATTGCCGGATTTTTTGCGTCCATACTTGCCTGGGGAAATCGTAAAAGCATTATTAACTCCTGCAATAAACTATTAGGACTGATGGGCAATTCGCCCTACCATTTTATTATGACGGCAGATTGGGAAAATGACCCAGCCTATTTTTTGTCTTTTAAAAAATTTGTACATCGCACCTTCAATGGGTTCGATCTTTTACATTTACTGAATTTTTTAAAACATCATTATTTTTACCAGGGTGAGCAAAGCCTTGAGACTGCCTTTACAAAATGGATGCTTCCAGGTGATGCTACTATTGAAAACGCTTTGGTCGGGTTTAATAATTACGTTTTCAATTTCGACGAGCATGCAAAAGAAGAAATCCACTGCCGCAAACATATCGCTTCCCCTTCCAAAAAATCTGCCTGCAAAAGATTAAACATGTACCTGAGATGGATGGTGAGAAAGGACCAGCAAGGAGTAGACTTTGGTATTTGGAAAAATATTTCACCTAGCCAATTGATCTGCCCCCTTGATGTACATGTAGCAAGAGTAGCTAAAAAATTAAAACTATTGAGTCGCAATCAAAATGATTGGCAATCAGCTATTGAACTTACCAGTTATTTGCGTAAATTAGACAAAGCAGACCCTGTAAAATATGATTTTGCTTTATTTGGATTAGGGGTGATGGAAAATGGTGTATGGTGAATAGTCAAAGCTAAAAGAAAATGAAAAACGAGGAACTTGTACAAGAGATCAATAAAAATTTGGCCATCCTTTTGCCCAATGAAATCTCGTTAGACGAATTGCATATCCGACTGAGCGAATACCTGAATCAACTTATACAGACTGATTTTCAAAAATTAATTATGCTGCTTTACCGAATAGATGTAAGCGAGCCTAAATTAAAGCAGTTGCTGCAACAACCTCCCAAAGAAGATGCCGGCAAAATCATAGCGGCATTGATTATTGACCGCCAATTACAAAAAATAAAATCTCGTAAACTGTATCGCCAAGACAATGATCATTTTACAGAAGAAGAAAAATGGTAGCATTTCTTTAGCCTGCTTTTCAAGGATTCTTACTTGCTGACTGAAATGACTTGGAAGAACCGAACTTAATCAATGAAAATGACCTTCAAAATATAGATACCGATTCACCCATCGATGGTTATGGAAGAATCGATAGCATATGGTATCTTCGCAAAAATTTTCAGTAGCAGTATGAGTACACATCATCTATCCGAACAAGAGGTTATTCGTAGACAGAAATTAGCAGAACTCAATAAATTAGGGATTGATGCCTACCCTGCTCCGCTATACCCTGTAAATACCACCTCGGTTTATATCAAGGAAAATTATAAAGGCGAATCGCCCGATACCAAGGCGGAGGATCAGCAATTATTTGCGGATGTATGTATTGCAGGCCGTATAATGAGTGTACGGGATATGGGTAAGGCAAACTTTGCTGTGCTCCAAGACGGAGTTGGTAAAATACAGTTTTATATAAAACAGGATGATATTTGTCCGGATGAAGACAAAACCATGTACCAACTAGTTTGGAAAAAATTAGTGGATATCGGCGACATCATTGGTATCAAAGGCTATGTATTTACTACTAAAACGGGAGAAACCTCTATTCATGTAAAGGATTTTACCATACTTACTAAATCACTTCGTCCACTACCGATTGTAAAAGAAAAAGATGGAGAAGCGTTTGATGAAGTGACCGATCCTGAATTTCGCTATCGTCAACGCTATGCCGACCTGATTGTGAACCCAGGGGTAAAAGAAACCTTCATCAAAAGAACTAAGATGATGAATGCCATTCGGGAATTTTTAAATGAGCGAGGTGCCCTTGAAGTGGATACGCCCGTATTGCAAAGTATCCCTGGAGGGGCCGCTGCAAGGCCGTTTAGCACGCACCACAACGCACTCGATGTGCCCATGTACATGCGCATTGCCAATGAATTGTATCTGAAAAGATTGATAGTGGGTGGCTTTGAATGGGTATATGAATTCAGCCGGAATTTCCGTAATGAAGGAATGGA
>JBIIVV010000215.1:0-5628 GCA_044339235.1 Ferruginibacter sp. | reverse complement strand
ACAGCATCATTCACTGAAATACAACATGCAAATGGAAAATCTTGGTAGCCTTTAAAAGAGGGTGTAGCTCCATGATCGAGAATAAACTGCTCAGCAATTTTATCCAATGCTGTCGTAGAAATTCCTGGACGTATAATTTTGGCTACTTCTGCCAACGTTTTACTAACCAGCAAACTGCTTTCTCGCATTAGCTCAATTTCTTCCTTAGATTTATAATGTATCATAACGAATACAAATTTAAAAATAAAGCCCGACTTTTAATGTCGGGCTTTTGAAAATATTTATACTAAAAGTACATTCTAGAAATAACGGTTTAACCAATCACTGAAGCAAAAGGAAATTAAATTCCTGAAGTCGCAGTTTGTCTTCCCTGTATCCTACCGGTACTCATTAATCCGTCATACTGACGCATTAATAATTGAGTTTCAATTTGTTGCAATGTATCTAGAATAACCCCTACCATAATCAATAAAGAGGTGCCTCCATAAAAACTAGCAAATCCCTGTTGGGTATTAAATACCAATTGGAAAATGCCTGGTAAGATACCAACGAATGCTAGCAAAACAGCACCTGGTAAAGTAATTCTATCCATAATGGTTCCAATATAATCAGCAGTGGGTTGACCCGGCTTTACACCTGGGATGAAACCATTATTGCGTTTCAAATCTTCTGCCATTTGTTTTGGGTTAAAGATCAGTGCTGTATACAAAAAGGTGAATGCAATAACACAAACAGAATAAACAATCATATACACCACATTGGTGTGATCGGTAAAATATTTAGCCCATCCGCCACCAGTGAAACCTGAGAATATGGTTGGTAAAAAGAGAATTGCCTGAGCAAAAATGATCGGCATTACACCAGAAGCATTTACTTTTAAAGGCAAGAAATTTCTAGCACCACCGAATTGCCTATTTCCAACAATTTGTTTAGCGTAGTTAACAGGTACCCTTCTGGTTCCTTGAATTAACATTACCAAACCCATAATGATGGATATTAAAAATGCAATTTCAATTAAAAATATCAGTAAGCCACCACCGCCGCGGGTAGCACGAGAAGACCATTCTTGAAGAAATGACTCAGGAAGTCTGGCTAAAATACCCATCATAATAATGATAGAAGTACCATTACCCAATCCTTTGTCGGTAATTTTTTCGCCTAACCACATTACAAATAAAGTACCCACTGTAAGAATAACAACTGTTGAAACTACAAAATAGGCGCTAAAAGAAGGGATTAAAGCTTCTGCATTACCTGGACTTTTAAGGTAGCCGATATAAGCAGCCGCCTGAAAAGCAGTAACGATCACCGTTAGGTAACGTGTCCATTGATTGATTTTTTTTCTTCCACTCTCTCCTTCCTTCTGAACTTTCTGCATTTGAGGAACTAGAATAGTCATCAACTGCATGAAGATAGAAGCAGAAATATAGGGCATGATACCCAATGCGAAAATAGAAGCTTTAGAAAAAGCTCCACCAACAAAAGCATCCAGCAGGCCTAACATACCACTCTTGGTGCTTTCAGATAAATTAGCCAGTTTATTAGGATCAATCCCCGGAAGGACAATGTACGAACCAATACGGTAAATAAAAATCAACAATAAAGTGAATAATATTTTATTCCGCAGCTCATCAATGCTCCAGATGTTTTTTAGTGTTGTAATGAACTTCTTCACAGACTTGACAAGATTTAAATGTTTGCGTTAAATTAAAAAAGACGCTTTTCATACCGGCCCAAAATGGCAAGCAGGATCGCGTCTGTAAATATCGGAAAATTATTTAACTATTTCAACTGAACCTCCGGCGGCTTCGATAGCTACCTTAGCTGTAGCACTCACAGCATTCACTTTAAAGCTGAATTTGCCCTTTAATTCTCCTACACCTAAAATTTTCACATTATCATTTTGGTTAATTAAACCATTGATATACAAATTCTCAAGCGTAAATTCTGAAATGCTGTACTTTTCAGCATAGTGATCCACCTGACCCAAATTGATTACTTTGTACTCAACCCGATTGATGTTTTTAAATCCGCGTTTTGGAACACGACGTTGAATAGGCATCTGGCCTCCTTCAAAACCCATTTTACTCTTATAACCTGCACGACTTTGACCACCTTTGTTACCTTTGGTAGATGTTCCACCTTTACCACTTGCTTCACCACGACCAATACGTTTCGCTTTGTGTGTAGCTCCTTTGGCTGGTCTTAAATTATGTAATTTCATGTTTATTTGATTTTGTACTTACGGGGTATCACCCCTCGCAATTTAATTGAAAATTATTTAGTTGATAACTGATAAGAAAGCGGAAGAAAAAATACTCTAATATAAAGTAGTATCATTTATCCATTATCATTTATCAATGTATTTAAGCTAACTCTTCTACTTTAATAAGATGATTCACTTTACGAACCATTCCTAAAATTTGGGGAGTTCCCATTACTTCAACTGAAGCGTTCATTTTTTTCAAACCTAAAGCTACCATAGTTCTCTTCTGGCGTTCAGGCCGGTCGATTACACTTTTAACTTGTGTTACTTTTATCTTTTTCATGCCACTGACCCCGAAGGGAATTTTATTATTAATTAGAGAAGATTGATCCTATTGGACGTTGTCGGAAAAGACAAACAATTATCCGTTGAATACTTTCTTAAGTGATATCTGACGAGTTTTTGCTACTACAATTGGCTCACGAAGGGTAGCCAACGCTTTAACAGTTGCTTTTACCACGTTATGAGGATTGGCTGATCCAAGACTCTTTGCCAATACATCCGTAATTCCAGCTGCTTCCAACACTGCTCTCATACTTCCTCCAGCAATTACACCCGTTCCATGAGCGGCAGGCTTGATGAAAACTTTTGCAGCACCTTCTTTTGCTAACTGGTCATGAGGAATCGTACCATGCCTTACCGGAACTTTAATTAAATTCTTTTTTGCATCTTCAATACCCTTAGTGATGGCTTCTTGAACTTCTTTAGCCTTACCTAAACCTTGTCCAACAATACCTGCACCGTTACCTACCACCACTAGTGCAGAAAAACTAAAGGCACGACCACCTTTGGTTGTTTTTACAACACGGTTGATAGATACTACTTTTTCTTTTAACTCGAGATCTCCCGCTTTAACTCTGTTATCGTTTGCTTTTAACATGTATAGTTCTTATTAGAAAATTAAAAATTAAAATTGCAATCCACCCTCTCTTGCACCTTCGGCAACTGCTTTCACACGGCCGTGATAAATATAACCACCTCTGTCAAACACAACTGTGGTAACACCTAATTCAGATGCTTTTCTGGCAATTGCATTTCCAACCAATTTGCTTTTTTCTGTCTTGGTTACTTTTTGGGCAAGAATATCTTTATCCCTTGAAGAAACCGATGCAAGCGTAAGGCCATTGTCATCATTGATCAATTGAGCATAGATTTCAGCATTGCTTCTGAAAACGCTTAACCTTGGTTTAGCGGCAACTCCGTTAATCTTTTTGCGGATACGGAATTTAATTTTTTGCCTTGCAGTTGATTTATTATTCATATTCTTATTTTTTGAACCAACCACCAGTTGGTGTTGGAATACTAAATTTGTTAATTTCTGTTAGCGCTTCAAATAACCATTGAAGAAGATAATTATTTACCAGCCGACTTACCAGCTTTTCTACGTAATACTTCACCTTTAAATTTAACACCCTTTCCTTTGTATGGTTCAGGCTTACGTAATCCACGGATTTTAGCACAAACCTGTCCAAGCAATTGCTTGTCAACACTACCTAAAGTAATGATGGGGTTTTGACCTTTTTCCTGGGCAGTAGAGATTGTTAATTCCTTTGGAATTTCGAAAATAATATTGTGAGAATAACCTAAAGCTAGATCAAGGATATTACCCTGGCAAGCAGCTTTAAAACCAACACCCACTAATTCCAATTGTTTAGTGTACCCTTCGGTAACTCCTTTCACCATATTGCTTACCAATGAACGGTATAAGCCATGCATTGCTTTATGACGTATCTGATCAGTTGGACGGAGCAATTCAAGAGATCCTTCCTTTAATTCAAATTTGATATCACGATCAATCGCTTGCTTTAATTCTCCTTTTGGTCCCTTTACTGTAATAATATTATCAGTACCAATATTGATAGTTACTCCTGCTGGATAATCTACCGGTTTCTTTCCTATTCTAGACATAGTCGATTGTTAATTTATTGATTGAATTCGATTTGTGTTCAGCCACGACTTAGGCTTAATGATCAAATCATTTTTTATTTTGAATGAAGCTTCTAATAGAAGCAGTCAACTAGTAAATATTACACAAAACTTCACCCCCTACATTCTGGGCTCTAGCTTCTTTGTCTGTCATTACTCCCTTAGAAGTAGAAACAATTGCAATGCCAAGGCCATTCTTCACACGCTTAAACTCATCTGGCTTTGCATAAGTACGTAAACCTGGGCGAGAAACTCTTTCTAAACTCCGTATAACAGGTAATTTAGTAGTAGCATCATATTTCAATGCAATTTTGATAATGCCTTGTTTGCTATCTTCTTCAAATTTATACTTAAGGATATACCCTTTTTCGTACAAAATTTCAGTCATGCGCTTCTTTAAATTGGAAGCAGGTATTTCAACGATACGGTGATTCGCCATTTGGGCATTACGTATTCTTGTTAGAAAATCTGCTATCGGATCAGTAACCATTGTTATTTCAATTAGTTGATTAATAAATATTTCAATGCGATATCCAATGATATCAAAACTTTGATAACCAATAAGTCGGATTAGTAAATTAATTACTCACCCACCCTATTCGTATTACCAACTTGCCTTGGTAATACCAGGTATTTTACCTTCTAGGGCCATGTCTCTAAACATGTTTCTAGATAAAGCAAAATGCCTCATATAACCTCTAGGACGACCAGTGATCTGGCAACGATTTTTTAACCTTACAGGTGATGCATTCTTTGGAAGTAAGTCCAAAGCGGCATAATCGCCGGCTGCTTTTAAAGCGGCCCTTCTTTCGGCATATTTAGCGACCATTACTTCACGCTTTCTTTGCCTGGCTTCGATTGATTTTTTTGCCATGTTATATTATGTATTTACTTTTTAACGTTTTTAAAAGGCATTCCCAATTCTTTCAACAACTCAAATGCTTCTTCGTTGGTTCCAGCAGTGGTAACAAAAGTGATATCCATTCCGGTAATTTTATTCACCTTATCAATATCAATTTCAGGAAAGATGATTTGCTCAGTGATACCCAAAGTGAAATTTCCACGACCATCAAATGACTTGTCATTGATACCTTTGAAATCACGTACACGTGGTAAAGAAACCGATACGAACCGATCGAGGAATTCAAACATCTTTACTCCACGAAGTGTAACTCTTGCACCAATGGGCATAGCCTTACGCAACTTAAAGTTAGAGATATCCTTTTTACTCATAGTAGCCACTGCTTTTTGTCCAGTTATCGTTGATAACTCTTCTACTGCAATGTCAACTAATTTTTTATCTGCAACAGCACCATTTACACCGCGATTCAAACAAATCTTGGTTAACTTAGGTGCTTGCATTACGGTTTTGTAACCGAATTTTTTCATTAAAGCAGGTACTACTTCTTTGGTGTACTTGTCTGCTAATCTTGGAG
>JBIIVV010000040.1:0-18729 GCA_044339235.1 Ferruginibacter sp. | reverse complement strand
TAATTCAGGTAATGCGCAAGGACTGGAATGGTATGGAGCTCCACCGGTTAGATCCGTTGGACTTAACCTAAATCTTACCTTCTAATTTTTAGTAACTACTCATTCGTCATTTAAAATTTAAACAAAATGAAAATTAACAGATATATGTGCAGTTTACTAATTATTACAATTAGTTTGAATAGCTGCACTAAAGATTTCGAAGCGGTAAATACCAGTCCGACCACTGTAACCAATTTGGCCAGCGATTTACTATTTACCAATACCATCATTGGCGTATCAGGAGGTGAATATGAAGCATGGAGAACCAATCTGATTTATAATAGTCAGTTTGTTCAGCATTTTTCATCTCTCAACTGGGACCAGGGTAATAGGTATCGTTATGATGAAGGTTATAATTCCTCCCTTTGGGATTCTTATTATGGTGGCGCTGTAAAAAATTTGGTAAATCTTGTCGCAAAAACAACCGGTGTAGCAGCCGATGTTAATTATAATAGTGCAGCAAGAATTTTAAAAGCGTACACTTTTCTTCGGCTAACGGATTCTTATGGTGATATTCCCTATTCTGAAGCAGGCAAGGGATATATCGGTAGTGTGTTTTCTCCAAAATACGATGACCAAAAATTAGTGTATGCGGATTTGGTTACTGAGTTGGATAATGCAGCAAAAGCATTTGATGCTTCCAAACCTTTTAAGGGAGATGTGACCAGTTATAATGGCGATAGGGCTTTGTGGAAAAAGGCAGCTTACTCATTAATGTTACGCATTGGTATGCGCTTGTCAAAAATTGAACCGGTTACTGCCCAATCCGTTGTTGCCACTGCGGTTGCAGGGGGGCTTATTTCAAGCTATACAGAGTCTTTTAGAATCAATCATTTGGCCACCAACTACGACAATCCCAATAGTCACGTGCTGGGATATTATAATGGCGCAAGATCGGAACTGTCTAATAATTCATTTAAGTTTTCAAAGACTTTCTTTGATTTGTTAACAGCAAATGCCGATCCACGCTTAAAGGTTTTATTTGTTGTAAGAACAGGACCGTCAGCATCTGCATCAATTGGAACAGAGGACGACAATCCAGCTATACAAAAGGGACTTCCCATTGGTGTTGACCCCAATGGGTTTACAGGAATAGAAACCTATTCGCAACTAAGGTCTGATTTTGCCAAAGGGGATGTTCCCAATATCTTGGTTTCGCATGGTGAAACCCTACTGTTGCTTGCCGAAGCAAGGGAAAGGGGTTGGATTAGTACTAGTACAGCCGAACAGTATTTTAGAGACGGGGTTAACTCTTCTATCAATCAGTGGCAATTGTACAATGCACCTGCTAGCTTGTTTAATGCCGCAGCAATTGATACCTATACTAACACTACTTTAGCATTTCCTGCTGCAACAGCGGATCGTTTACAGGCAATCAACGAACAATATTACATTTCAACTCTGCTGGATGAATATGAATCTCATGCCAACTGGCGCCGTTCGGGATATCCTGTCTTAGTTGCAGCTACTACAGGTGGCTACTCAAATGGAGTGATTCCCCGTCGTTTTCAGTATCCATCTAGCGAATCATCACTAAATGGAACGAACTTGAAAGCAGCCATTACTAAGCAGGGAACCAACAATTGGGTCACCCGTGTTTGGTGGGATAGATAAGGAATGAATAAAAATTTCGTACAAAAAAGTTGTTTTATAAAACTGTCAGATAGCAAACTATCTGACAGTTTTATAAATTAAATGATTGTCGTTTTTGATGCTGCTTTGTTGATGGCAATTTCATGAGTAAGGTTTTTTAAAAAATTCTTTAATATCATTTATGAAACATTTTATTTCCTTTGGCATAGTATTTTTTATATCGGTTGGAATGTCATTTTCGCAACCATTGCCTCTTTTTACAACAATCCCCAGCTATAATACTGGTATCAACTTTCAAAATAAGTTAGTTGAAACTGCTGCGCAAAATATTGTCACCTACGAATATTTTTATAATGGGGGTGGGGTAGCAGCCGGTGATTTTAACAATGATGGATTAATCGACCTGTATTTTACCTCCAATCAACAACCCAATAAACTTTATCTTAATAAAGGAAATTTGACATTTGAAGATATTACTCGCTCCGCTGGTGTTGCAGGAAGAACTGGTTGGAAAACCGGCGTGTCCGTCGCAGATGTAAATGGAGATGGGCTATTAGATATTTATGTATGCTACTCGGGTGATGTTGTTTCTTCCAAAAGAGCCAATCAATTATTTATCAATAATGGCAACCTTAGTTTTACCGACAAAACAATTGAAATGGGTTTGGCTGATGAAGGATACACAACCCAGGCTGCATTTTTTGATTTTGACAGAGATGGAGATCTAGATGCATTTGTGATGAATCACAACATAAAAAACTTACGAAATTTTGATGCTGCCTTTGTCAAAAAATTAGTAGACCCTGATGCAGGAGATAGGTTGTATGAAAATGTAAATGGAAAATTCATTGATATTTCCCGAAAGGCAGGCATTATTTCGAATCCATTAGGATACGGTTTGGGGATAAATATTGCTGACATAAATAATGATGGATGGCCTGACATTTATATAACCAACGATTATGTTGAGGAAGATTATCTTTATATCAATCATAAGGATGGTACATTTAAAGAGTCTCTTCAAGCGGCTGTAGGTCACCTTTCCAATTTCTCCATGGGGGTGGATATTGCCGATATTAACAACGATGGGTTGTTAGATATTTTTACGCTCGATATGCTTCCGAAAGATAATCGACGGCAGAAATTATTGTACGCTCCTGATAATTACGAGTTGTATAACAATACCGTCTCCAATGGTTTTTATCACCAGTTAATGCGCAATATGCTTCAGGTAAATAATGGGGATGGAACCTTTAGCGAGATAGGTCAGCTAAGTGGGATATCCAATACAGACTGGAGTTGGTCAGCCCTGTTGGCTGATTTTAACAATGATGGTAAAAAAGACCTTTTTGTAACCAATGGATATGGTAGGGATATGACCAATCGGGATTTTGTAAAGTTTTATGCGAATGAAAGATTAAAGCATTTACAAGGCACAACGGATAGCAGAATGTTTCAAATGCTGCAAGGAATATCTTCAACTCCCTTGCACAATTATATATATGAAAATACAGGAGATTTTAATTTTAAAGATCACTCTTCTGATTGGGGATTTGGTGAAGTAAACTTTTCGCAGGGTGCTGTATATGCAGATTTGGATAATGATGGTGATCTTGACCTAGTGGTTAATAAAATGAACCAGGAGGCTGGTATTTATAAGAACAATACGTTCGAACAAAAAACCGGAGGGAATTATTTAAAGATTCAGTTAAGCTCCAACACAAAAAATAAATTTGCACTAGGTGCAAGGGTGACTGCTTTTGCCAACTCCGGTAATTGTACGATTGAAAATTATCCTGTACATGGATTCCAGTCATCTATGCAGTTGCCTTTGCATTTTACATTTACCGATAAAGAAATTGATTCGCTTCAGATTCGCTGGCCGGATGGAAGGTTGCAGTCTGTTAAAAATGGTTTACCTAGCAATCAATTCATTCAAATAGTTCAATCAAATGCAGACAATCCGGAATTGATGCTTCCAATTGTTGTAAATCCAATTTTCAAAAAAATTAGGCAACTGATTGATTATGTGACTTTGGAAGATGCTACCAATGACTTTAAAATTCAGCCATTGATGTTGAATATGATTTCGCATTCCGGTCCACATATAGCAAAAGCAGATATTAATGGGGATCATCTTGAGGATCTATTTATTTGTGGATCTGGTGGTAAGTCCGGCTCATTATACATTCAGCAACCAAATGGAAATTTCATTATATCACCCCAGCCTTTTATTCGTAAGGATACAGCTTACGAAGACTGTAATGCCCTTTTTTTTGATGCAGACAATGATGGTGATATGGATCTGTATGTAGTAAGTGGCGGTTATGCTTTACCTATCAAAGACCCGTTACTTCAGGATAGGTTGTATATTAATGATAAAGGGATATTCATTAAAAAAGAAGATGCAATTCCACTTGAATTCGATGCTAGTTCAAAGGTTGTTTCATTGGACTTTGATAAGGATGGTGATTTGGATTTATTTATTGCTGGAAGAATTATTCCTGGGAAGTATCCACAATCTCCAGGCAGCAGACTCCTGGTAAACAATGGAAAGGGTATTTTCACAGATCAAACATTGCAGCTAGCCCCTATATTTTTATCGCTTGGAATGGTTACGGATGCAATATGGGCGGATATTGACGGTGATCGAATCAATGAACTCATTGTATGCGGTGAATGGATGCCGATTCAATGTTTCTCCTTTCAGCAAAATGTATTTACCAACCAAACAGGTCATTTTTTCAATAATAAATTAAATGGCTTGTGGAACAGGCTTCATATAGTAGACATTGACCGCGATGGTGATCTTGATTTGATTGCAGGTAATTGGGGAACGAATAGTCAATTGAAGGCTACTGCTGCTGAACCCGCAACGATGTATTACGGAGATTTTGATAACAATGGTTTTGTGGATCCATTAATCTGTTATTATACTGAAGGAAAATCCTACCCGATGGCATCCAGAGATGAAATGACGGACCAGATGATAGGGTTGCGACAACGTTTTCCTACTTATGATTCTTATGCTGATGCCACCATTAACGATGTGCTTACTGAAGAACAGTTGAAAAAAGCCTCCCTACTTTCTATTAATTACTTGCACACTACTTGGTTTGAAAATGTAAACGGAAAATTTATGCTGCATTCTTTGCCAGTTCAGGCCGACTATTCTCCGGTATACGCTATACAAACTGGCGATTTTAATCATGATGGAAATTTGGATATTTTACTCGGTGGAAATGTAGATCAAGTTAGAATTAAAATTGGTAAAATTGACGCCAACTATGGTGTGTTACTGGAAGGTGATGGCAAGGGGGATTTTACCTATACACCGCAATTGCAGGCGGGCATTCAATTGAAAGGATGCATTCGAGAAATGGTGAAATTAACAACAGCTGATGGAATTGATTTGATGCTGGTGGGAATAAATAGTCAGCCACCGGTATTTTTAAAATATTAAACGTATACTTTATTGAAAAAGCTAATACTATTGTTCGGAATAAATTTTGCAGTTATTGTTGCGTTTTCATTGCCGAAAATCTCACCTGGTTCAAGACAATATGTAAACGCTGTAAAAAAAGTGACGGATGTGATGGTCAATGATGTTACCTCCCCGGTTGCTGCGAGTCGCTATTATGCTTATGTTACGCTTTGTGCCTACGAAGTCCAGTCTCTATTTGATAAAAAAAATTATCCTTCATTGGGGGGGCTATTGAAAGGATTTAAAAAAATAAAAGTTAGTGATAGTCTGATGAAATCAGCAGATGTTCCTTTGGCCATTATTTTGAGTGTGTATAAATCGGGAGAAAGGTTATTACCCTCCGGTTATTTGCTCAAAACTCAAATTGACTCATTGTCATCATTGTATTCCATTGATAGTAAACAACAGGCAATTTATAACCATTCTGCAGCTTTAGTAGATACAGTATTGAGAAATTTGATGTTGTATGTAAAGGCCGATGGATTTACTAAATTAACAAATTACGAAAGGTATACTCCATTATTAGCTGATGGATATTGGAAACCAACTCCTCCCGCATTTATGGCTCCAGTGGAGCCTCATTGGAATAAGGTAAGGACCTTTATGATTGATTCTGCTCAGCAATTCAGGGTAAATGCTCCTACCGTTTATGACAGTTCAAAAACATCCTCCTATTTTATTGAGCTAAAAGAAGTGTATGACATAGTTAATTCCGCAAATAAAAAGCAGCAATCGATCGCCTTATTCTGGGATTGCAATCCCTTTGCTATCCAGCAAATAGGTCATGTAGAATTTGGGTTAAAGAAAATTTCACCCTGTGGTCATTGGATTGGCATTGCGGGCATCGCCTGTAATACTAAAAAATATTCGTTGGGTAAAACAGCCTTTGTTCATGCTTTGTTGAGTATTGCGATGGCAGATGCATTTATTGCCTGCTGGGATGAAAAATACAGGAGTAACCGGGTAAGACCTGAAACGGCTATTCAACTGCTTATTGATAAACGCTGGCAACCGTTATTACAAACCCCTCCATTTCCTGAATATGTTTCCGGACACAGCGTAGTATCTTCCGCTGCAGCTATGATACTAACCAAATTAGTAGGAGAAAATTTTTCCTATTCAGATGATACAGAAGTTGAGTTTGGTTTGCCTATAAGGAAATTCAGCTCCTTTAAGTTGGCTGCTGCAGAGGCTTCCCTATCGCGACTTTATGGCGGCATTCATTACCGTGATTCAATCGAACAGGGGCAATGGCAGGGAAAGAGCGTAGGGGAATGGATTATATTGATATCAAAAATCACCTTCAACTTGTAGGCAAAAAGGAGCCTTAGAAAAGGTGATTATAAAACAATCAATCCATCTTGTTGTATAAATTTTATTGGTGAATTAAAACTTCAATATATTATTCTTATTTAATATTAAAGAACAAGGTATTAAATTATAAAATAATATAATTCAGTTTTAAAAAAAGTTATTTAAATAACTTTTTCACAAAATTAGAAGGTTAACTTACAATAAGATCTCTATAATATTTTGATATCCTTTTCTTTTGTTTCCCATCTTAAAACTGTTTAGATTTGGAATATAATTCACCATTTTTACTAAGTTATCAATCACAAACAGTATGAAAAATAATGTATCCAGACGCCACTTCATTCAGAATGGAATTGGGGCAGGACTTGCACTTACTACAATAGGGAGTTTGCCCGATTTTTCACTGACAAAACCAACAGGTATGCGGCTGGGACTGGTTACTTATCAATGGGGTAGAGACTGGGACCTGCCCACCTTAATTGCCAATTGCGAAAAAGCAGGTTATCACGGAGTTGAATTAAGGGTGCAACATGCACATAAGGTAGAAACGAATTTGACTGCGCTGCAAAGAAAGGAAGTTAACAAACGATTCAAAGATAGCAGTGTTGAATGTATCGGGTACGGATCCAATTTTGAATACCATAGTACTGACCCAATCATACTTCGACAAAATATTGACCAGACAAAAGAATATATAAAACTCTGTAAGGATATTGGCGCTAGCGGCATTAAGGTAAAACCAAATTTTCTTCCGCCGGAAGTATCCAAAGAAAAAACAATTGCACAAATTGCCAGTTCATTCAATGAATGTGGAAAATTTGCACAGGATTATGGTCTCTTAGTTAGGGTAGAAGTACATGGTAATCTTACCCAGGAAATCCCCCATATGAAGGCTATTTTTGATCAGGTTACAGAACCCAATGTTAAGATCTGCTGGAACTGTAATGAACAAGACCTTTTACCACCGGGACTTGAACCCAATTTTAATAGTGTGAAGAAATGGTTCGGTGATACCGTTCATATCCGCGAACTCAATGATGAAAGTTATCCTTACCAACAGCTTTTTGACCTATTTACAAAGATGGATTACAAAGGATGGATACTAATGGAAGCAAGGACAGAACCAGTTGATAGGGTAGTGGCTATGAAAGAACAATTAGAATGGTTTAATAAAATGAAATCCAATGCTAAAAAGAAAGGCTAAGATGTATTAGCTGCTGAAGCTCCCTCCCGATAGGACTGAAAATTCAGTTCAGTTTTCTCCACCTTTAGGCTAGAAAGTCCCATTTCAGCATCATTTAATTTATTTCTTTGAAATCCTTTTACGGTTGTGCATGAACTGTTAGCAGCAGCAAAAAAAATGTCATCAACACTGTCAATAAAAATTGTTTTCTCCTATATGAATGGTATTAATTAAAACGAATATTATTGGAATGGTGTATCTTATCAAAATCATCAATGATGATTGCTTCAATATCCTTCATCTGGTTAATCATATGCAAGCCTGGCTTAACTCCCATAATCGTTACCGGTGTAGCCATTGCATCTGCAATCTCAGCATTTTTTGTGATTACGGTTACACTTTTTATCCCTGTTACCGGTAAGCCTGTTCTGGGATCGATGGTGTGGGAATACTTTTTGCCATCAATCACAATGAATTTTTCATAATTCCCTGATGTAGCCACTGCCAAACCTGATATTTTTAAAAATGAAAACACTTCTCCTAAAATATTGGGATTGGCTATTCCTATTGTCCATTCTTCTCCATTTGGTTGTAACCCCCAAGTAGTTAGATCTCCTGAAGCATTTACGATACCACTGGTAATACCCAATTGCTGCATGGTGGTTTTAGCCATTTCGGCTGCATATCCCTTACCAATACCACCAAATCCTATCCTCATCCCTTTTTCTTTTAAAAAGACAGTAGTATTTTCCATATCCAACATAATGTTTCGATAATTGATTAACCGAACCATTTCTTTGGCGGTTTCTTTATCTGGCAAAGATTTCATTTGGGTATCAAAATTCCAAAGACTTTTATCAATTGAACCATATGTGATATCAAAAGCACCCTGCGTAACTCCTGATATTCTGATTGAACGTTCTATTAAATTAAATATCTCTTCACTTACTTTAACAGCAGCTATTCCAGCATTTCGATTGATTAAATTTGTTTCACTGCTATCATGGTAAGTAGTCAATAATTTTTCAATTCGCTTGATTTCATTGATAGCTGCATCAATGGATCGATTCGCATCGTCATCACTCAAGGATACAGCACTGATTTCAAACTGGTTCCCCATCAATAAGGCCGTAACCTTAACAATTTTATTTTTCATCCCCTAAATTATTCAGCATGGTCAATCGCCCATTGCATATCATCTGCCAATGCATCGGCGGTAACTTTAGGATACCCATCCCATTCTTTCAAAATTTTCCCATTTTCATTGAGTAGTAGGGTTAAAGGGAAACTCCCTTTTGAATTGTACCGTTCCGCAATGGCATCATTAATTTTTTGTTGGGCAGCAGTCAATTGATTTTTTTTAAGCCGAGGGAAATCTGCATTGACCATCACCAGATTTTTTGAGGCAAATTCCTGAAAAGATACATTTTCAAAAATCTCCTTGTGCAATCTGATACAGGGACCACACCAATCGGATCCTGAAAAATTAAGTAAAATATGCTTGTGCTCTTTTTGTGCAATTTGTTTGGCTTCCTCAAAATTATAATGCCAATTAATAATGGAAAATGGCATACAAAACAGTCCAACCAATAAGAGGGAAAATAAAGATTTTTTATTCATTGAATCATTGTTTTATTGTCAGGTTAATTTGAATGCAAATAAAGTTTTTGTATTCATTATTGGTTGCTTAAAAATATAAATCGTTTACAATAGACTTAGTGTAAAAAAATATAATCTGATATAATTATTTAAATTTAGTTTTTTGCTTGACAACTGAGCGCTAAAGGAAAATAATTAGCAATTATCTAACAAATTTGAGTTTCAAAATCTTCCAACCCTCCATCCATATAGTACTGGCCAATGCTACTGCCACGCAAATAGCTAAGCTGGATAGGGATAAAGGGGTTAATTGAAAAAGGTTACTAATAAAAGGAACATATAAGATTGCCGCTATTAGCAACAGGGTAATGCCTGCGATCAATGGAACCAATCTGTTTTTGTAACCAAGGGTGGTGATGAGGGTATATTTAAAAGACCTATTAATCAATGTTAGCAAAATATTACTGAATAAAAGGGTAATAAAAATATAGGTTCTTACCACAGTTTCATTGTTGCCTTGCATCAAATAATAATAACCAATACCCAAACATCCTGCAGTAATCATTATACCCTGAAGTATACTGATCGTTAATTGTTTGAAAGATAAAAAGGTGCTGCCCATTTTTCTTGGAGGGCGGTACATGGTTGCTGGTTCCATTGGCTCATTTTCATAAATAATGGAACAAGTAGGCCCCATGATGAGTTCTAGAAAAATAACGTGAACGGGTGAAAAAATACCGGTGAATTTCCAAGCCAGCAAGAGGGGGAGCGTTACAATCAAAATAATTGGGATATGAATAGAAACAATATATTGAATGGCTTTTTTCAAGTTGTCATATATTTTTCTTCCCAATGCTACCGCATCCGTCATGTGTGCTAGATCATCATCGGTAAGAATCAGCGAAGCAGCAGTTTTAGCAACTTCGCTTCCCCGATCGCCCATCGCAATTCCAATATGTGCTGCTTTTAACGCAGGTCCATCATTAACTCCATCACCGGTCATGGCTACTATTTCTCCATTTTCTTTGAGCGCATCAATTACTTTTAGTTTTGCCTCCGGAAACATGCGCGCATAAATATTTACCTGGTTTACTTTTTTTTGCAAAGATTCCTTGCTAAGTGCTAAAATATCTTGACCGGTAAGCACTTCATTGTTATGAGCTAGTTTTACCTGTCGGGCAATCGCTAAAGCAGTTTCGGCATAATCTCCGGTAATCATTTTTACTGATATCCCGGCATCCCTAAATGTTTGAATGGTTTGTGCAATATTTTCTTTTGGAGGATCTTGAAATGCAACCAATCCTAAAAATTCAAATACAAATTCATGCTGTGATTGCGGCCAACCCGGCTGCTTCCACAAGCCTTTTCCCACCCCCAGCACACGATAACCTAATTTGGCATAAGAAAGGGATTGATTTTCTATTGTTACAATAGTAGCTGCTGATAAATTGCTTTGCCGTAAAATTGCCTCGGGTGCACCTTTTGCTGCAATAACCGTGCGTCCATTATTATCCTTAAAAATATGCGTCATCATGGGGGGCTTTCCACCAATGGGATATTCATGAACTTGATCAAATTGTTTTCGCATATCCTCTTTGGAAGTGCTTTCATACATAGCATGAATGGCCTGTTCCATGGGGTCAAAGGGAGTGGTTTCACTGCTCCACATCGCATATTCAATTAATTCGCTTGGTAGGATAGCATTTTGCTCTACCGCAACTGATATATCCTTTACCGCATCATATAGGAAGGCGATACTCATTTTATTTTGTGTCAGCGTACCAGTTTTGTCAACGCAGATTACAGTCGCAGAACCCAAGGTTTCAACATATTGTGGTTGCTTAACAATAATGTGATTGCGAAGTAATCGAAATGCGCCCAATGCTTGAAATGTGCTGAATGCTACAGGTATTTCTTCAGGTAGTATACTCATCGCCATGGTGAGTCCTTGTAAAAAAGATTGCACTAAGTTACCGGATTGATAATAATTAAAACCAACCACCAATAAAAATGCGATAGCACCAATCCAAACCATATTTCGAACAAAGGAGCGGATCTGGTTTTGAAGCGGTGTTTTTACAATGGTAATTTCTTTCATCGACCATCCGATCTTTCCAAACATAGTATTCAAACCTACTGCCGATACCTGTATGGTAGCACTTCCACTGGTAACCAGCGTTCCTTTATACACAAGGGTATGGTTGTCGGATGTTTTATTTACAGCAAAAGACTCTCCTGTTAAAATTGATTCATTGAGTGAAAAATCATTTGCAGTTAATATGAATCCATCTGCAGCGACTACTTCACCTTCTTCGAGCAACAGCAAATCATCAACAACGATTTGTTCGGTGGCGATTGATAATGCCACACCATTGCGGAGTACTTTTGCATTGGGTGCTGAAAGTTTTTTTAATGCCAATACTGCATTCTTACTTCTATATTCCTGAAATAGAGAGATGCCAGCCACAATAAATATGGCCACCAACATAATCATTCCTTCTTTGAATTGGCCAACAGCAAAATAAATAATGCATGCAGATAGTAGCAAAATAAACATGGGCTCTAATACTACTTCTTTCAGAACATTGAGCAGCACCCGATCTTCGTGCATTTCCAAGGTATTACTGCCAAATGTTTTTCTTGAAACAAGAACCTCATCTTGCGTTAACCCCTGCTTAGTATTTTTTTTGTCCATAATTTTTACTTTAAAATGACACAATCACTTAAAAGAATAGTAGGATATGGAATTGATATGTTCGCTATTGTAATAAAAAAGTAGGATAGAATAGTAGATGTTGAAAGGTAGAATAAATCTATTACAAAGCTAAATCAATGAATGATCTTTCCGTCTTCCATTTCAATAATTCGGTGCGTTCTTTCAGCAAAATGTTGGTCGTGTGTAACTATCAGTAATGTCTGGTTGTATTCATCGGAGAGCTTTTTAAAAATGTCATATACCAGTTCACTGTTTTTTTTATCTAAGTTACCAGTGGGTTCATCACCCATAATAATGTAGGGATCATTAATGAGGGCCCTAGCGATGGCTATACGCTGTTTTTCACCACCCGATACCTGGTGGGCTTTTTTTAATGCAAGGTGACCAATACCCAGCATGGTCAATTTTTCCATCGCTCGGTGTTCTACTTCCTTTTCTTCATATTGATTGAGTTTTAATCCAGGTAGCATTACATTTTTTATCACACTGAATTCATTCAAGAGGTAGTGGAACTGAAAAACAAATCCAATTTTTTCATTGCGTATTTGGGCTAGCTGAGCTTCTTTTTTAGAGGAGACTGGTTCATTATCTATGAATAACTCACCTTCGAAATCGGAGTCCATCGTTGATAAAATATATAAAAGGGTAGACTTTCCGCAACCCGATTTTCCAGTAAGTGAAACAAAGTCACCCTTATTGATAGAGAAACTAACATCCGTAAGCACTCGAAAAGAGACCGGATCATAAAAATCCTTATTAATATTTCGAGCTTCTAAAATAATGTTACTCATACTATTTACCTCTAATGATGATAACGGGATCAATTTTACTTGCTTTTTGGGCAGGAAACCAGCCAGAAAGATAAGTGGTAATCAATGAGAAAGTAGATCCTATCAAATAAAATACCGGATTATAATTAATCGGATAAGTTTTGATGGTTGGTAAAGCCGCTGTATTAAAAGAAATCTGGTCAATAATTGCAGAAAGAATATAACCGAATAACAAGCCAAACAATCCACCAAAAAAGCCAATACTCAAAGCAATTACTAAAAAAATAAGTTTCACATCCTTTCCCGAAAAACCGGTAGCTTTCAAAATTGCGATTGAATCCATTTTCTCATAAATCATCATGTTTAAAATATTGTAAATTCCAAAACCTGCAACGATTAAAAGCGTAATGCCCACTGAATACGAGATCAGTGTTCTTACAAAGCTTCCGGTTTCAAACTGTGAGTTCGCGGTTTGGATATCTTCTGCATCCAACTGAAATAGACCGGCATATTCTTTAGCCAATAGTGGAGCAGCATTGATATCTTTTAGTTTGATCTGTATATCTGTTATATAGTTACTTGGTTTTCCAAGCAATTTTTGGGCGGTTAAGATGGAGGCGTAACTCTGCGTTTTATCAAATTCCAGCAAACCGGATTGCATATAACCGACTACTTTTAATGGAAAGCGTTCACCCATAGCAGTAGTAACCTGGATGACATCCCCCACATTGGTCAATAATTTGTCTGCAAGTCCCTTACCCAAAATAATGCTATTAGGAACCCTACTAATATCCATTGCCGAACCAGCAATAATATAATCATTGAAATGAAATAGATTGCTTTCAGACGCTACATCAATACCATTCACAACTCCAGTAATAGCAATCGAAACATCATTAAAAAAAACCTGTGCCGTTATTTTTGGGGCATATCCAAGTACCCGCTCATCTTTGCCCAAGGTTTGCATAATATTGGCAGTATTGTATATTTCAGAACGACTATTGCTTGATTTAATCGACTTTATAAAATTGTATGAATGCTTGTAAGCAGCGGTATTATTGATCGGCTGGTGGATATTGGGTTTAATTTCGTTGTAAAGTCGAATATGAGGTGTTCTATTTAATACTAATCCATCTAGCAGGTCATTGAGGCCTGTCATGAAACTCAGTAAGGCAATGAACATAGTAATACCAAACGTTACACCAATAGCTGCTACCAATGTTTGTTTCCATCTTGCTAGCAACATGGAAGTTGCAATAGTGCCTATTAATTTATAATTCATTTACCGGTTTTAATAGTACATCGGTAACAGTTAATCCACTGGTGATTTCCACTTTTTGATAATCCTTCAGTCCGGTGGTAACTTTTCTTTTTTCATCGCCTTGGATAAGTACAAAATCGCCGGGCAGTAAATAATTTCTCGGAATTAGCAATGCTTTATCTTTTTGTTGGATCACAATATTAGCTTCGCATGTTAGATTGGGATACAATGCCGGAGGTTGTTTTACAAAAACAGCCTCCACCGTAAATGATTTGGTTCGCTCATTCATCATGGGGATGATTTTATCTACTATGGCTTCAAATATGTTATCCTTATAGCTATCCATGCTGACTAGAATTTTTTGGCCCAATTTTACCCGGGTGATATCATATTCATCTACCTGTAATTCGATCATAAAAATATCCGTAGAACCAATGAGTGCTACGGGACTTTGGGTAGTCACCATTTCACCTTTTTTCTTAAAAATGTTATAGACCCTACCTGCAGTTTCACTTTTGATATTGAAATCACCAGCGATAGAAGAGGAGAGTTGTAGGCTTTTTTTAGATTGCTTTTCCTGAAAAACAATTTGTTTTTTCAGTTCAACATACCGCAGTTTAGCGGCTTCGTAATTATTGACAGAATTTTTATAGGCAAGTTCCCGCTGTTCCAAATCATTGTGGGTGCCAATTTGCTGCGACCAAAGATTTCTTTGCCTAGCTAAAAGAGTGGCATCCTGTTGCATTCTGGTTTCTGTTAGGTCGATGTTGATTTTGAGCTGATCTAATTTTTCTGTATTAAGGTTTACCGCAGAATAGTCTGCAGCAATTTTTGCTAGTTCTGTATTAAAAACGGCCGTTTTATTTGTTAAACGAATAATGGGATCCCCTTTTTTTACCAGATCTCCTTCTCCTATCAATACTTCTTCAATCAAACCATTCACACTTGAATAAACTTGATATTGACTTTTACTCTTTATTGTGCCTGATGCATAAACCGACTCCGTGATCATTTCTTGAACAGGCTGTAAGGTTGCCTGCTCAATTTTGCAAGCGTCAAATAAAATAAAAACAAGCCCTAGAAGAGCTGCCAACTTTACCATAGTGAATAGATTAAAGATTTAAAGCTACTTAAATATGAACGAAATTGTATAATTATATTATTGAATAATGCCTACTATGATAAACGTATACATATATGTAAAATAACAAATCTATTAAAACAAAAAGTAAATTTATTTTAATTTCAATTTAACAGCATAAATAGAACTTAGTTGATAATTTATTCACTAGCCAAAGCTTCCATTGAAATAGATCCCTTTTCATTGACATTCGTTTTGCTATCTTTGGAAATCTATCAGCCAGGCTATCGTTCTCCTTTGAAAGGGAGGAAGGAAAGTCCGGACAGCAAAGGGCAACACACCGGTTAATTGCCGGGGCCCGTTTTAAAGCGGGAACAGACAGTGCCACAGAAAATAACCGTCCAGCTTTTATTAGCTGGATAAGGGTGAAAACGTGAGGTAAGAGCTCACGATTTGTAAGGGTAACTTTACAAGTGGGTAAACCTTGTGAGCTGTAATGCCATGTACACTAACGTTAGAGAGCGGCTCGTTCAATGTTTTGGTTTACGCCGAAGCAACGTTGGAGGGTAGGCAGCAAGATCACAACAGCAATGTTGTGGCAAGATAAATGATGGCCATTCCGGTTTTACCGGAACCACAGAATCCGGCTTATCGGCTGATAGATTTTTTATTATTTTGTGCGGTGACTCACCGCACAATGGGCTAGGAGCTTGTTTCGTTTTTCCATTTTCCCCTTTTTAAAAATATAAATGAAACCAAAAATATGCAGGTCCAATAAACAATTTCATTACTCCAAGCAAGTTCCAAAGAAATATAATGGACCTTCATGAATACCCAAGTGTAGCATAGGTAAAAAAAGATGGCTATAATTTCAATTATCAAGTTCATGGTAGTTTTACCAGTTCCGGTAACGCCATTGAGCCAAATATTTGCAATACTCATAAAAATTAACCCAGTTGAAACTACTCTAAGTACAGGAATACCATGGGTAATAAATTGGCTACCCTGACCAAATAATGCAAAGAACTGCTCAGGAAAAATATTGATGATCAAGCACATCACTGAGCAACAACCCAGGCTAAGCAACATGATGCGGTTGATAACTACCAATACCAAATCTTTTCGTTGCTGACCCATTAAATTGCTTACCATCGTATTACAAGTGGCTGCAAAAGCCCATACGAATACACCCACTAGTCCAAATATATTGCGCATCGTATTGCTAATTGCTTTGGCTTCAATCCCCCTGTCTTCAATTAAAATAAAAAATACCAACCAAGTTCCAACGCTAATTACAAATTGAAGGGTAAGTGGAAGCGCTACCTTAATGATTTCTTTGGATTTTATTTTATCGTAGATGAAATCTTTAAAAAGTGAATATTCCTGCCGTAGACCAGATCTAAATAACACCAATAATACAACCAAACAGCCGGTTGCTTCTGAAATTACGGAAGCAAGTGCAGCTCCATTGAAACCCATTGTTGGAAATCCTAGATGACCAAAAATTAGCAAATAGTCAAGCAAAATATTAAGAAGGGCCTCGGCTATAAATCCAATCATCAGGTACCTGCTATTAAGAGAGGCTACCAAAAAGGCATTCCCCATTTGAAAAAGGTACAGAAAAGGGAGACCAAGAATGCGGATTTTTAAAAAACTCATCTCTATGGGAAAAGCTCCGGGTGCTACTACTCGTTGAAGTACATAGGGTGCAATGAACCAGGTTACCAAAATACCTACTACCGCAAACTGCACACTAATTCGAATTCCCTGTGCCAAAATTATTTTAAACGATCCAGTATCTCCACTACCTGCATATCTCGAAAAAACAGATTGCATGGCATTATTGAGGCCATGCCCCGCTACAGCAAAAATTAAATAATAAACACCCGTTATTCCAGCATTCCCCAACGATTCAGTACTTAAATTACCCAAAAAGATGCTATTCGTCAGCATATTAATTTGCGGAATCAGCAATGCCAGCGTTATTGGCAATGCAATTGACAGTATTTGCTGATAGGAAACTGTTACTTTTAAATTTTTTATTGTACCTCCGCTCTCCATATGTCAGTAAAATTATCTTATTTTGCTTTACTAAATTTAACTTTTGGATCCATCCTTTCAAATACAGCCTCGAAGTCTTGATTGTGCAAACGCCAGTTTGTATATAGAAATCAGTTCCCAGGGACTTAGCTATGTCATATTGAGCAATGGTGTTGCATTGGCATTAACCATTTATAATTTTAATGATGCGCCATCCGTTCCGCAGACAGCAGAATATATACAACAGATTATAGCAAAACAGTCATTCTTACAGCAGCAATTTAATTCCGTACATATTATATATAGTTATGCTGCATCTGTTTTGCTTCCCCAAGAATTTTTCGACAGTACTGATCACAAGGCAATGCTGGAATTAGTGTATGGCAATTGCAATGATCAAATTATGAAGTCTGACTATATGCAAAAATATTCCATTCATAATATTTATTGTATTCCCCCATTAATCCATCAAGTGCTGACCCGTTATTTTAGTGCAGCTGAACATACCCATCATTTTTCTTTAATGCCAGATTTAGTTTCCGGTCAAGATACTTATATGTATTGCATTTTTAGTCCTGGTCAAATGAAAGCCATCTTAAAAAAATCAGGAAAACTGCAGGCTATTCAGCTTTTCGTATATAAAACACCTCAGGATGCAGCTTATCATCTGTTGAATCTTTGTCAAAGTTTTGATGTGAATGTGAAATTTTGCGAACTACGACTCAGTGGAATGATTACAGAAAACTCGGCATTATATAAGGAATTATACAAATATTTCCTTCAAATGCAATTTGTACCCTTGTCTAGTACATTACAATATCCCAAAGAAATTAATAATTATCCAAGCCATTATTTTAGTCATTTATTTTCTGCTGCAGCATGCGTATAATTAGTGGTATTCATGGAGGCAGAAGGATCAGTCCTCCTGCAAAAATGCCTTATACCCGTCCTACCACAGATATTGCTAAAGAAGGCCTTTTTAACATCATTCAAAACAACCTGGATATTGAATCATTGGTGGTATTGGATCTTTTTGGAGGTACCGGTTGTATTAGTTATGAACTAGCTAGTAGGGGAGCGGAGGATATCACCATTGTGGAGAAAGACAATCATATGTATGATTTTATACAAAAAACATCCCTTGAACTGAACTTTGATAATTTTAAGGTGGTAAAATCAGACGTTTTTAAATTCATTGATTCGGCTACCAAAAAATATGATTTCATTTTTGCAGGGCCACCTTATGCCTTAGCTACCATTGACGAGTTGCCCAAAAAAATTATTGAAAAAAAATTGTTGAACCCTGGAGGTTGGTTTGTTTTAGAGCATACCCCTCGTAATGATTATAAAAAATATGCTCATTACAAGACGGAACGCAATTACGGGACAACCATTTTTTCAATTTTTGTCATGTAATTGCAGGCAATTGGTTTTATAGTTTTTACGTATATCTGCTAACCTAGTAAGCTTTTCTATGATAAAAGAAGCCCTTCGAATACTTTATAAACAAAAGCGGGAACAGCTATCTGCACCCATTAAGCAACAATTGGATGATTTATTACTAATTCAGTTTCAGCAATTAGCCATTGATATCCCTTCCAATATCATGTCCTACAAAATTAAAAATAATTCAAATGAGTTTGATCCTA
>JBIIVV010000039.1:0-18768 GCA_044339235.1 Ferruginibacter sp. | reverse complement strand
TCATATTGGATGAATTGACCACTTTGATAATTAGTTCATTTGTCAGAGTATCAATTACCGAAGATGCATATAGGCTATCCTGTCCCGTTAGCGGCTTTCCTTCTTTCAGGGCCGAAACAGTATGGGTGCCCTTATTGAGTGAAAATAATTTTTGAACAAAATAGTTAGGTGTGCCATAAGACTCCAAATTGTTAACCCAAATCAGATCAGGAGTCCATTGCCACCCATCAACATGTGCAAAAAGAGGTGCATAGGAAGCAAGGTTCACCACTGCCGCATTTCGCTCGAGACCAGTCATGAATGCGGCCTCCGCAATAGCCGTCTGAAGATTATTTTGGTTATTGACACTTACTGTCTTATCACTTTGGGCAGCATATTCCCCTGCAAATATTTTGCTCCCATTTCTAGGATAATTATCATATCGACCTGCATTGGCTAAAAACCATTCTGGCCTGCGGTAATAATGCTCGTCTATAATATCCGCATTCATTTTTCTCAATTCTTGATCGAGGTAATCAAACCTTTCACCATTGGGATCTGTTCCGGAGCTGTTCACCAGCTTAAAATCAGGATACCTTGCCTTGATTGCTTTTGTGAAAATTTGTAAACGCTCCACATATTGAGGACCCCAGTTTTCATTCCCTACCCCCATCATGGTTAGATGAAATGGGGCCGAATGCCCCAGAGAAGCTCTTACCTTTCCCCATTTCGTACTCACATCACCGTTAGCAAATTCTATTAGGTCCAATGCATCCTGTACATAAGGATCCAATTGATCAATGGGCGCCAATTCTGCGGTATTAAACTGGCATGCCATCCCACAGTTTAATATGGGTAAGGGCGCCGCGCCAATATCTTCGGCCAATTGAAAATATTCAAAAAATCCAAGACCAAATGTTTGAAAATAATCCGGTGTTGGGCGATGCGCAAATTCAAAGTTCCAACGGTTAACAATCAATTCACGGTCTTCTATCGGACCGAGTGTTTTTTTCCATTGATACCGCAAAGAAAGATCAGGCCCTTCTACAACGCAACCTCCCGGAAAGCGAATAAAACCTGGTTTCATATCAGCCAATAACTGGATCATATCGGCACGCATTCCACCAGGGCGTTTTTTCCAGGTATCCTCCGGAAATAATGAAATCATATCTAGGTCGATCGTACCGGTTCCTTCAAAGCTAATTTTTAATGAAGCTTTCATTGAGGTATCAGTTGAATAAAAACTTACCGCCTGCTTTTGCCAATCCAATCCGATAGCTGCTGAGGGAGAAAGCTCGGTAGTACCAATCACTTTACCCAATGAATTGAGTAATGCTATATGTAAAATAAGTCCAGGTACCTGCTGACGAAACATGACAGAAAAATCATATCGAATGCCTTTTTTAATCCCCATACCCCTGAAGCCCTCATTGGAAATGGACAATGATTCACTGGCCTCATTTTTAGATACAGTTAAGAAATGTGGATTGCTAGTAATTTCTTTTCCACGGTTCATTATTCTCACACTACCCTCATTAAATTTACTTTGCTTCACCGTCCAGCCCATCAGCGGCTTGTAAAATTCAAAGGAACGATTCTTAACCAATTCGGCATAAATACCGCCATCAGCACCCAAATTGATATCTTCAAAAAACACACCCCACATCGTGGGTTGAACATTGGCGATTTTTTCGTTTGCCTTTATAATGATATTTGCCTTTTGCTGAGCAATTGAATTAATCGATAATACCGCAGCAATCAACAGAAGCGAAAGCCCCTTCATAATTTTCATTTTTAAAATTTAAACATCTTTGAAAGTTACATGCATAATTGCATAAAACAGCTCAATCCAATTATTTCAATGTTATCACCACCACAGAAGTAGCTGGCAGATTAATCAAAATTTTTCCATTACTCAACGAGTAATCATTAAAAACAACCGGCTTGATTTTTTCCGGTTCTTCAAAAGAATTATGGTCCTGCAGTTTTTTAGAACTAAGTATTTTTGCCGAAGCAGCACTGAACTTTTCAGTATCAAGGGTCAAGCTTATTTTTTGAGCATGCGTGGGATCAATATTTACGAGCGAAATATGAATCGTTCCTGTACTGTCTTTAGAAGCAGAAGCGGAAATAGAAGGCAATGATTGCCCTTCAAATGTGTACAAATTGCCACTAAGCGTTAACGGGAGTAAGGTTGCCCCCTGGTGTACATTGTACATTTCCATTACATGGTAAGTGGGGGTTAAAATCATTTTTTCCTTATTGGTAAGAATCACTGCCTGCAATACATTTACGCACTGTGCAAGATTTGCAATACGGACTCTGCTAGCATGGTTATTAAAAATATTGAGTGTTACCCCAGCAATCATCGCGTCACGAATGGTATTTTGTTGATATAAAAAACCGGGATTGGTAGCAGGTTCCACATCATACCAACCTCCCCACTCATCTACCACCAATGCAATTTTTTGGCTCGGATCGTACTTGTCCATGATGGCAGCATGATTGGTTACTAACTCCTCCATTTTGAGTGCTTCTTTCATGATGCTAAAATATTGCTGCTCTGTGAAGTTAACAGCCGGCCCCTTTTTACCCCAATCAATCACAGAATAGTGATGCATGGCAACTCCTCCGAGCATATTCAGCGGAATATTTTTCATCAAAGTTTCTGTCCAGTTATAATCTGCATCGCTTGCTCCGGAAGCAATACGAAGTAGACCTCCTGAATTTTCCCAGTCTGCCAAAAAGGTTGCATATTTACGATATTCATTCGCATAATAGTCTGCTTTCATATTACCACCGCAGCCCCAAGCCTCATTACCGATTCCCCAAAATTTAACCTTCCATGGTTCAGCTCTGCCATTCGCCTTACGAAGATCACTCATCGGACTTTTTCCATTAAAATTTGCATACTGCACCCAGTCTGCCAATTCCTGCACAGTACCACTGCCTACATTGCCTGACAGATAAGGCTCTGCACCTAATAATTCGCACATGTTTAAAAAATCATGTGTTCCAAAACTATTATCCTCAGTAACACCACCCCACCATTTATTGACCATCGAAGGCCTTTTATCCTTAGGACCTATGCCATCTTTCCAATGATAGGTATCTGCAAAGCAACCTCCCGGCCAACGCAGGTTAGGTATCTTTAATTTTTTTAAGGCAGTGATAATATCATTGCGAACACCATTGGTATTAGGAATGGGAGAATTATCACCCACATAAAATCCATCATAAATACAATGCCCAAGATGTTCTGCAAAATGACCATAAATATTTTTATTAATCACTGGCCTCGAAGCTTCTTTATTTAAGGAGATGGTATTTTGCTGCGCAAAAACAATATTGATAAATAGCAAGCAACATGCAAGCAAGAAAGGGAATTTCAAAGGACTGTTGTTTTTTAAATAGGTAGTCATATAATTTTATTTTTAATGATCATTTTTAATTTTAAATGTTTTTAGTTTACTCTTTCCATCCATTTTGTGCTGGCACCAAATTCAAAAAAGAATTAAAGGAAGCCGTGTATTTTTTACTATCCACTTTATAATAAAAGGCACCTTTTTTTGAACCCTGCTTATCTTTTTCCTTTAATTTCATCAACAATTTGGTAGACAAAATTTTGCGACTGAAATTTCCCTTATCAAATTCTGTGTTGTACACACATTGGTACAAATGCTGTAACTGAGGCATCGTAAATTTGGCTGGCAGCAATTCAAATAACAATGGATGAAGGGCAGCATTATAGCGTAACTTCTTTTTGGCTAATTCCACAATTTCAGTATGGTCAAAAATAAGCTTTGGGAGTTTATTGATTGACACCCATGCAGGATGAAAGTCTTCATTGATTTGCTTTTTATATTTCTGAATATCAATCAAGGCAAAGTAAGCGATCGAAATAGTTCGTTCTACCGTATCTCGGTCTATTGCAGAAAATGCGTGCAACTGCTCCATGTACAATCCATCTAGTCCTGTCAATTGCTTCAAAATTCTTTTTGCAGCATCTTCTGCACTTTCTTTTTCTTCCACAAAGCCACCCACCAAACTCCAATCACCTTTAAAAGGTGAGAAACTTCTTTGGATCACCATTAACTTTAACTCCTGCCCATCATAGCCAAAAATTATACAATCTACCGCAAAAAGCAACCGCTTCTGTTGAGAATACCTTTTCATTTATACTGATTTATTTAAGTCCCAAAATTTGCTATAATGCAAAGTGAGTAACTATTCATATTTTATTAGAAATTTATAATCGCAAAATTCTATTTATTGATCTGGTAATACACCTCGTTCCAGCGCAACTCATTTTTAAACTGGTACAAATTGGTATGCTTTCCTATTAAAGCAAATTCGATATTTGCCATTTCTGCAAAGTCCTGCATATTTTCAGCCGTCAGGTTTTGGCTATAGCCGGTGTGATGTGCGCCCCCTGCCAATATCCATGCCGCACAACCTGTTTTCATGTCAGGATAAGGTTTCCATAAAACACGAGCTACCGGCAGCTTGGGCAAATCGTGCAATGGAGCAACTGCCTCTACCTCGTTAACGAGTAAACGAAAACGATTACCCATATCAATCAGTGATGCATTGATTGCTGGTCCAGCTGCGGCATTGAATACAAGTCGAACAGGATCTGCCTTGCCTCCAATACCCAATGGATGAATTTGACAAGAAGGTTTGCCCTGTGCAATGGAAGGACAGATTTCCAACATATGAGAACCCAACACCATCGGATTGGAAGGGTCAAAATGATAGGTGTAATCTTCCATAAATGAATTGCCTCCCTCAAGGCCACTACCCATTACTTTCATGGCCCGAACTAGTGCGGCTGTCTTCCAGTCACCCTCACCAGCAAATCCATAACCACTTGCCATCAGGCGCTGTGAAGCGATTCCTGGTAATTGGGTCATTCCATGCAAGTCTTCAAAAGTATCGGTAAAACCTTTATAATCGCCCGCTTCCAAAAAAGCACGCATTCCAATTTCAATCTTTGCCGCATCTCTCAAAGAGCTGTATTGTGCACCTCCTTTTTTCAAAGACGGAACCAAGTCATACTGCTCTTCATATTCGCTGATTAACAAATCAATGGCAGCATCACTGGTTTGATCAATTACAGCAACCAGATCGCCAATGCCATGGGTATTCACTGCATAGCCAAATTTATATTCTGCTTCTACCTTATCTCCATCGGTTACTGCTACAAAGCGCATATTGTCGCCAAAGCGAACAAATTTTGCACCCTGCCAGTCGTTCCATCCTGCAGCAGCACGAGACCAGGTATTCAATTCTACTAACACCTCCGGATCTTGCCAATGCCCCACCACCACCTTGCGATTCATCCTCATTCTACTTACCATAAAACCAAATTCACGATCGCCATGTGCGCTCTGATTCAGATTCATAAAATCCATATCAATATCGTTCCAAGGGATATCCCGGTTAAACTGTGTATGTAAATGACATAAAGGTTTTTGCAAAATCTTTAATCCGCTGATCCACATTTTTGCAGGGGAAAAAGTATGCATCCAAGCTATAATGCCAATGCAGTTTTTGGTAGTATTGGCTTCCATGCAAATACTGTAAATCTCTTCAGTGCTTTTTACCGTAGGCTTAAAAATTATCTTCACTGGAATTTGTGTAGCATCATTGAATGATCCGGCAATTGTTTTGGAATGTTCCGCTACTTGCCGCAATGTTTCTTCTCCATACAAAGACTGACTGCCAGTTACAAACCATACTTCTAATGCTTTCAAATTTACCACAACGTTATTTTTTAAATTTAATCAACAATTATTTTTCCAATTATTCTAATCAATTCTTCTTTCGAAATTTATAAAATAACAAATCCAATAGTTAGCTTTATTGTCCATAATAACTATCCGGTCCATGCTTACGTTCAAAATGTTTTTTTATCAACGAATCCTGCAATCTTGGAGCTTTGGGGTTAATCTGTTCTGTAAGCAAAGCCATTTGTGCAATCGATTCCAAAACGGCACTGTTATACACCGCTTTTTCCGGAGTTTTACCCCAGGTAAAAGGTGCATGGTTACCCACCAATATCATTTCAATTTCCTCATAACTTAACCCTCGCTCTTTCAACTCGTTCATTATCTGAAAGCCGGTTTGATATTCATAATTGCCCTGTATCATTTCATCGCTCATAGGAGCTGCACAAGGAATGTCAACGGTGTTATGATCTGCATGAGTAGTTCCAAATATTGGAATGGAACGCTGGCTCTGCGCCCATGCGGTAGCGTAAGTAGAATGCGTATGTACGATTCCTCCTATTTTTTCCCAATGTTGATACAACACAGCATGGGTAAGTGTATCAGAAGAAGGCCGAAGGTCGCCCTCAACCGTTTTTCCCTCAAAATCAACAATAACCATTTTGGCAGGAGATAAATCTTCATAAGGAACTCCGCTGGGTTTTATAGCAAACACCGCTTGAGCCCTATCGGCGGCACTTACATTTCCAAATGTAAAAAGTACCAAACCCAATTTGGGCAATTGCATATTGGATTCGTAAGCCGATTGCCTTATATCATCGTATTTACTCATAAAAATGAATTACAATAGGTTAATTTATAAAAAACGAATAATCAATACAGATTTCCCAATCCACCAATTAATTTTCACCAAATATCGGCTATAAGCAGACTGGTTCAAATTTTTATTCAGGCAGTTTTATGCGTAAGGTCATAATTAAAATACAACCCAAAACATCTAAACCCTAAACATCTAAACCCCTAAACTCTAAACCCTAAACACCTAAACTCTAAACACTTTCTTCAATAAAAACCCCCAACTGCTGATACCGTTCGAACCGCTTTTTGTATAGCTCCACCCGAGCTGGATTGGGAAAATACGTTGCGTCAAAACCCTGTCCCATGGCGATCATTGCATCTTCTACCTTTTCGTAAATACCAGCAGCTGTGGCGGCAAACATGGCAGCACCCAATGCACAGGTCTGCTCGGATTTGTGAATGCGGATCGGCATGCCGATCACATCAGCCATCATCTGCATAATGAAAGGAGATTTTTTCGCTACCCCTCCAATACCAATTAAGCCCTTAACAGGAACGCCCTGCTCATTAAACCGATCTACGATAGCTTTTGCACCAAAACAAGTTGATTCTGCAATGGCCCTGAATATTTTAGGTGCGTCAGTTCCAAGGCTCAGGCCAGCAATGGCTCCCTTTAACAATTGATTGGCATCCGGTGTACGACGACCGTTAAACCAGTCCAGTGCCAATTCGCAATGGTCATCCAGCTCAATCAATGCAGCCTGTTCACTCAATTCAAAAATAATTTGGTCAGCTACTTCTTCAATTAAATGGGCAGCAGTGTTGGCATCAATGAGGGTTGATTTTGGCAATATTTTTTGCAAGGGCCAAGTCAGTATATTTTTAAACCAAGCATAGGCGTCTCCAAATGCAGACTGTCCAGCTTCCATACCCATCATACCAGGTATAACGGAGCCGGGTACCTGCCCACAAATTCCCTTTATCAATTTACCTTCCACTTCGTTCATAGGCGCCACCAACATATCGCAGGTGGAAGTACCCATTACCTTACTTAAATGATACGCTTCTATCTGTCCACCAACAGCACCCATATGAGCATCAAAAGCACCCACACCAATTACCACAGTTGATGAAAGCCCCAACCGAAGCGCCCAATCAGCGGATAAAGTGCCGACAGACTGGTCGGCGGTATAGGTTTTTTTAAATAATTTGTTGGTAAATTCCTTCAGCAATGGGTCAAGAGATGAAAAGAATTCATCCGGAGGTAAACCGTCGTATTCGGCGCTCCACAAAGCTTTGTGCCCTGCGCTACAAACACCCCTTTTAAGTTGTTTAGCATCAGTGCCCCCTGAAAGCAGGAATGGAATCCAATCACAATGCTCTACCCAAGAATAGATAGCCTCGGATACCTGATGATCGGCCCGCAAAATACGAAGTAACTTGGCCCAATACCATTCAGATGAATAAATACCCCCTACAAACTGCAGGTAATTGGTTTCGAATTTTTGCGCATGAGCATTTATTTCGGCTGCTTCGCCGGTTGCGGTATGGTCTTTCCAAAGCACAAACATTGCATGTGGATTATGCTCAAATGCGGGTAAAAGCGCCAGCGGTGTTCCCGTTTCATCCACCGCTACTGGGGTTGAACCGGTCGTGTCTACAGATATTGCCTTAATATTCGCAGCTACTTCAGATCCCACCTGCTGTAAACAAGTTTTAATAGTGCTTTCCAAACCTTCTATATAATCTAAGGGATGCTGGCGAAATTGATTGGTAGCGGCATCGCAATACAAGCCGTCCTTCCACCGAGGATAATTGAATACAGCTGCAGCAAGCTCATTTCCATTGGCGGCATTCACAATAATGGAGCGAACGGAGTCTGTTCCAAAATCGACACCTATTACATATTGGTTACTCATACTATAGCAATGAAATATTTAGGCAAATATAATATTATTTGTAAAGTTGACAATTGTTTTTAAAATGATTAGACTTTGGAATAAAGGGAAGAACTGCTTATTCAAAGAGGTTTTTACCCTTTTAACAACCTTTCTTATATAGTTAATTAGCAAAAAGGAGAATTGAAACTTTAATTCGAAAGAATAAGCAAGTTGTAATGTAACTGATTGAAAAATTAGCCATAAAAAAACTAGGCAAACTTTTTGATGAAAATGCTAGCGCCACAAAATAAATTAGCAGAACTACTAATTTTTTTACACCGCAAATTCAAATGCGGGCAACCCTTTGAATCCACAATTTTTAACCACAAAAAGCTCACCCGCCAAAGGCTGTAATGCCAATGCCTCCTCAGTAAGACCTACCCTAGCGGTAGTGATATAAAGGTCATCCAAGTTATCGCCGCCGAATGTACAAGAAGTTACTCTTCCTGCGGGCAGTTTAATACTGCCCAATTTTTCAGCTGTCAGTGGATTCCATCTAGTGACCTGCCATCCATCCCAATGGCCAATCCAAAGCATCCCCTCTTGATCAATGGTCATACCATCCGGATAACCATCTGCTTCAACATTGATTTTTATGACTGATTTTTTATTACTGATGTCGCCAGTGGTTAAATTATAGTCATAGGCCACTACTTCAAAACTAGGTGTATCAATATAATAAAGTGTTTGGTGATCTAAGCTCCAGGCTAATCCATTTGAAATCGAAACATTTTCAATCTGCTTTCTACATTTTAAATCCCTATCCAACACATACACATTTCCTTGATGCAGTACTTCTGAAATCGCCATCGTTCCTGCCCAAAATCTACCAACAGGATCACATTTTCCGTCATTGAATCGATTGGTAGGGATGTCAGCTTCAGGATCTACAATCATTTGAACTTTCCCTTCCGACCGACTGATAAAAGCAAAGCCATGGTGGAGACCTGCAATAAAATCTCCATTATTACAAACAGCAAACGAACCGATCATTTGATGAACTGGAATTGCTGAATATACTGAGGTTGTTGGATGATATTGATGAATGATGCCATTTAAAATATCTAACCAGCAGATAACATTTTGAATAGGATCCCATACTGGCCCCTCACCCAACATACTGGTTTTTTGAAGCACTTGAATTGGTCTCAATTCACTATATTTATTCATACAAAAGATCTTAAAAGGGTGAAGGGCTAATGGATGTCCAACCTCCATCTACAATTAAACTTTGTCCGGTAATATGTCTTGCCTTATTTGAAACAAGAAATAAGGCAGCATTTGCAATATCGCTCACATCGGCCGGCCTTCCAATGGGTGTTATTCTAGACCAGGTAGCCACATATTCAGGATCACTTAACGTTCGCTCTGTTAGGGTGGCGCCTGGCGCAATTGTATTTACATTGATCTTGTACTGGGATAATTCTATCACTAAATTTTTTGCAAGCATTTCCAATGCGGCCTTACTCATGCCATAAGCCGCAAGATCTTTATGGGCCTGGTGGCCGGTAACAGAAGATGTAAACAACAGTGAGCCGCCATTAGCCTGCTTTTTCATTTGATTGGAAGCAGCCTGTGCCAAAAAAAATGTTCCTCCTAGATTAACCTGCATTACCCTAAAAAATGATTCAGGAGAATACGTGAAGAAATCTCCAAATAAGGTAATGCCTGCATTGGCAATGACTACATCTAGGCTTCCAAATTTTTCCACCGCAGTGTCAACCATTTGTTGAATAAACGAAACATCACTTGAATCCCCTGCAAGTGCTATGCAGGTGCCGCCAGTAGAATCGGATATTTTCTTAGCCCCTTCCACTGCTAAAATATGGTCCACATCATTTAAGATCACCTTCGCACCTCCCATTGCAAGATGAGTGCAAATTTCAAGACCAATACCTTGGCCTGCTCCGGTTACGATGGCTACTTTTTCTTTGAAAGACATTTTTTGCTGATTGTGATTGGTAAGTTATAGGGTTAAAATACTAAGGTAATATTTAAGTTTATTATATTCAATTGCTACATAACACAACCATCACCAATTCTGCTAATGCGAATCTCTTGACACCTTGCTACCGGAACTTCCTTTTAAAAAATCCATATCCGCACCTAGATGCGCCTGCTCCACATGGGTTTGATACAAATGCACATAACCCCGGGACTGCATTTTTTCTGTTAGTTTCCATGAAGCGCTACGAATTGCCAATTCCTCCTCAGTAACTTCCAGCTGCAAGATTCTTTCGTAAGCGTCTAGTGTAATAATATCTCCATTTTTTACCAATGCCAATGGTCCGCCAACAGCAGCCTCAGGAGATACATGCAGTACTACCGTTCCAAAACCAGTACCACTCATTCTTCCATCGCTAATTCGAACCATATCGGTAACGCCTTCTAAAAGCAACTTTTTAGGCAGGGTCATATTACCCACTTCCGCCATTCCGGGATAACCTTTAGGACCAACATTTTTTAACACCATAATACTGTTAGCATCGATGTCCAATTCAGGATCATCTATGCGTGCATGATAGTCTTCTATATTCTCAAACACCACCGCTTTACCAGAATGCTTCAATAATTCAGGGCTAGCAGCAGATGGCTTTATCACTGCTCCATTAGGGGCTAGGTTTCCCTTTACCACCAAAATGCCAGATTCTTGCTTGAACGGTTCCTTTAAAGTGCTAATTATATTACGGTTGTATACTTCGGATGACACACAATTCTCTCCGATAGTTTTACCATTCACAGTAAGGGCTTCATTGTGAATCAACGAAGACATCTCCTTAATCAATGCAGGCAATCCCCCAGAATAATAAAGATCTTCCATATAATTTTCTCCTGAAGGCTGTATATTGGCAAGTAGTGGAATTCCTTGCGAAAATTGATCGAAATCATTGATGTCTAAGTCAATGCCAATCCTACCGGCAATCGCCAACAAATGAATCACAAAATTGGTGGACCCTCCTATTGCAGCATTCACCATAATCGCATTTTCAAAAGCTTCGCGAGTAAGAATTTTAGATAAAGTCAGATCTTCTTTGACCATTTCTACAATGCGCCTTCCTGATAATTGAGAGAGCACTTTGCGGCGTGCATCCGCTGCCGGTATAGAGGCATTGTCGGGCAATGAAAGTCCCAATGCCTCTACCATCACCGCCATAGTGGAGGCTGTGCCCATCACAGCGCAATGACCCTGTGTTCGAGCCATACAAGCTTCTGAAGCAACAAATTCTTCGGGCGTAATTTTTCCCATTTTATTATCGGCATCAAAACGCCAAATATCCGAAGTGCCAATATCTCTTCCCTTCCAATGCCCTTTGAGCATCGGACCGCCAGAAATAACCAGGGTGGGAATATTTACACTGCAAGCCCCCATCACAAGGGAAGGAGTAGTTTTATCACATCCACAAAGCAGTACCACCCCATCAATAGGATTAGCTCTAATAGACTCTTCCACGTCCATGCTTACCAGATTACGGTAAAGCATAGCCGTAGGTTTAATTAAAGTTTCACCCAACGACATCACTGGAAATTCCACAGGAAATCCCCCCGCCTCCAGCACACCTTTTTTAACCGCTTCTGCAAGTTCTCTAAAATGACCATTACAAGGAGTTAGTTCACTCCAAGTATTGCAGATGCCAATCACGGGCCTTCCATCAAACATATCCGGAGGAGTCCCTTGATTCTTCATCCACGCTCGATAGATAAAACCATCTTTACCCTTTTTCCCAAACCAATTTTGACTTCTTAGTTGCTGCTTTTCCATGATTGATTATATAACTATTAAAAACTTACTCCACCTCCCTAAATGGGAATTCGATTCGATTTAAAATTTTATAAAGCCCTATCCAAATGACTGTATCCTCCATCCACATAAATCAATTGCCCAGTAGTATGACTTGATCTTTCCGACAAAAGGAACACCGCCATATTAGCAATTTCTTCCGCTGTTGTCATCCTGTTTTCAAAAGGTATTTTAGCATTGATTTGCTGCAATTTTTCAGCAGGATTTTCAAATGTTTTGATCCATGTGTCATATAAAGGTGTATAACACTCCGCTACAATCACAGCGTTTACTCGGATACCGTATTTTAACAATTCAACAGCCCACTCCCTTGTCAAGGCATTACGACCGCCATTCGCCGCTGCATAGGCCGATGTATTTCCCTGACCGGTTTCAGCAGTTTTTGAACTGATATTAACGATCGCTCCTTTTGATTTTTTCAACTCGGGCAATGCATAATGCGCTATTAAATAATAATGTATAAGATTTTTATGTAAGGATGCTACAAAGGAATCATAATTGCCCTTTTCTAATCCTACTCCATCATTCACCCCTGCATTATTAATGACACCATCAATACGACCAAATTCAGCAATCACTTGCTTTACAGCCATTTCGCAATCTGCCGGATTGGTTAATTCTGCTGTAACAAATTTTGCATGACCACCCGCCATTTCAATCTCATTTACAGCCGCAATATTGTCTTCCGTCTTTCTGCCAATGATAAATGGAATAGCTCCCTCAGCTGCCAATACTTTGCAGATACCCAAACCAATTCCTTTGGCTCCTCCAGTTACTATAATTACTTTTTTAGTAAGATTCAATTGCATGATTTTTATTTAAGTTGAATATCAATAGTTTCAATTTGCTGAGAACGCATAATCGTCCCCTTCATTTTCCCCTGCCAGTTTACTCTTTGATAATGACTGAATAAATCAAAGATATTGTTAATTGGCTTATCATCTACCGCCAACAGCACATCTTTTGGCTGTAAGCCGGATATAGCCAACCCCTTATTGCTTTTAACCGAAACAATAATTACTCCATTTTCAGTACTCAACCCAAAAGCAGAGCGATCACCTAATTCATTCACATTTCTCAATACCACATCAAGCCAGGCAACTTCTGCAGTCTTTTCCTTTACCGCTGACGCAACCATCAAATATGGAATAGACACTTTTAAGGAAAGTGACTTGAGATGCCCCTGCACACCAATATGAGTAGCATCCATGTTTTTAAACCCTAACAACAAGGCGGGGCTTTTTGCAGAAACCCTATAATCTCCCTTGGCAGCATTTACAAACAAAGGATCTCCAAAAAGACTGTGCTGATCGGTATGATTAATCCTTGCTTTAACAAGTGAGTTAGAATCCACAAATAAATTAGCATCCACTTCCTTACCCCAATACGGAATTTCGATCGGGTAATAATTTCGGGTTACAATATTTTTTCTAAATACATCCTCGCTTTGCTTAAACCATACATGGGGATGAAAAGAATTGTTAATCATAATATTATTTTCTACCGTTCTGTAAAATCCCTCGCGCAACTTAATGCCACCATTCAAACAAATGTTATTGTAGATATGGTAGTTGGAAGAACCATCATCCAAATCAATATCCCATCCATGATCGCATCTAAAGCGATTGTTGCGAATGACCGTTGTTTTTTGAGCATCCAGCAAAATAATTTCGGGATGAACAGCCGTAATACTATCCATATATTTCCGATTGGAATTCCAGTATCTATCTCTTCCCCAGGAGTTAAATGAGCCATGGTCGCCGGTTTCCTGTACGGTATTAAATACATCATTGTACTCAATAAGATGACCTCCCCAGGTACCATCACCAATATTAATTCCTGCACGAGGCGTATTGTAAATCGTATTATTTTTAACAGTTATCTCTTCAGACATCGATATCTCTACACCAGTAGCTTGCTTTTCAATTCTTCCAATATCATGGATTAGATTATTATAAACAATACAATTTTTGGGAAACCGATTGTTTTGTGGCCCCGGCGTTTGATCGATATTTTTATAATCCAAAAACTGTTCATATCTAAAAGCAGGAGACCTTACTGCAGAAATATCTCCTACAAAACACACCCCACTACCACCCAATTCCTTAAAATGATTATTGGAAATGGTAGTTGCTTTATTAAAGCCACTAACCATTATAGCAGTGGCGCCTAATTGATCAAATACACAGTCGGAAATGCTACAATGCTGGGTTCCCTCCAATAGCAAGGCTCCAGAACGATGCAGCATCCAATCGCTTCGCAATAAAGGCTCATGTGCCTCCATCAAAACCCGCTTGGTTTGCGTGAATATTATTTTACGAATGGTGATATTGTTGAGTGGGCTGGATTCATCTCCCTTTAAATAGAGCAATGTTTTTAAACGGGACAGTTCAACTGATCCAACCTTTAGGTCAGTTTCTGCTTGAGGATAATAATAAATTTTTTGGTTGGCCTTATCAAAATACCATTCACCAGGAGCATCCAATTCCTCAAAAATATTTTCAACAAAACGAAATTCTTGATGCAATGGAGCCGGCCGATTATTTTGCCATCCGCCTACCATCTGTAATGAACCATCCTCCTGCTTCCCCATCATCCGATAATGAAAACTCCCCCACTCTCCAGAATGCAATGCATGGAAAAAGCCGCCGGAGGGGTTATTCCATTTTTTAACCCTTTGTTCACTGATTGCATCTGCAGCCACCCCATTAAAAACGCGCGCAGCACTATCATAATTTGGATATCGAGCCATTACCAGCTGCTTTCCATTTACAAACATGGCATCAGGTATAAAATCAAGAGAAACATTTGCTACGTAAATATTATTCTTGTACTTGTTCCAACTAACAGCCACTTTTTTAGCTCCACTGATAATTACGGCTTCATTATTGAAAGCAGATAAAAGCACCGTCTTACCTTTCAGACTGGCAGCGCTCAATAAAATCATTGAATCAAGATAATAAACCCCTTTGCGGAACAACAACTCCACTTTGCCAACATTCGTTTGAGTTGCCAGTAAAATAGCCTGTTGAGCGGTTGCCACAGGCTGTTGGAATGATCCTATCGACTGATCATTTCCATTAGGAGCAATAAAGATTTTTTTTTGCCCAATTACAGGAGAAAATAGTAATACTCCTATTAAAAAAAATACAGCCAATCGTACCGACATATTTTCAAAATAAAACGATTTCTAATTCTTCGCAATTATAAAAGCGGTAATGCAGTTTCAACAGTTACGACTACCCTGATTTTAAGCCTGGTAAGCCACCGCTAGCTGTTTACTGGATCCCAAACCTTCAATACCTAGTTCAACCTCATCACCTGCTTTTAGGAACACCGGATCGGGCTTAATACCTAATCCCACACCCGGAGGTGTACCAGTACTGATCACATCACCCGGAAGCAGGGTCATAAACTGACTTAGATAGTGTACCAAAAAAGGTATTTTAAACACCAGATTAGATGTATTGCTATTTTGATATTTTTTCCCATTTACACTCAACCACATGGATAAATTATCAACATCTTTTACCTCATCAGTGGTTGCCAAAAATGGCCCTAATGGTGCAAACGTATCACAACCTTTTCCCTTTGCCCACTGACCACCTCGCTCCAATTGAAAAGCCCTTTCACTATAATCATTGTGCAAACAGTAACCGGCTACATAATTCATTGCATCTGCCTCTTCCACATAACTTGCCTTCTTTCCAACTATAAATGCCAGCTCAACTTCCCAATCGGTTTTGGCACTATTTTTAGGAATTACTACATTGTCATCGGGTCCACACAAAGCTGTGGTAGACTTGAAAAATATAATCGGCTCTTGTGGAATGGGGGCATTAGTTTCAATACAATGGTCAACATAGTTTAACCCGATACAAATAATTTTTGAAGGCCTTGCCACGGGAGAACCCAAACGTACATTGGAAGCTACCTCAGGAAAAGAAGTACTGCCAGCAATAGCTGCAGCCAATTTACCCAATCCGTCATTTTCAAAAAATGCTTCATTGTAGTCTTCAACAATAGAGGATACATCTACTCTTTTTTCTCCGATTAAAATACCCGGTTTTTCTTTTCCCGGTTCGCCAAAACGTATGAGTTTCATTTTTGTTTTTTTTATTTTTTGTAATTATTTTCTGATTGAAATGACAGCTTTACTAATTATAATATTTCCAGTGAAATGTTAGGTATTCAATTTTACAAATCCTCCATCAATTGGATAATCGCATCCAGTTATAAAAGAAGCCTCTTCACTACAAAGATACAATGCCAATGCAGCGATCTCTTTGGGTTGAGCCATTCTTCCAATCGGTTGACTTTTAGACAATTTTTCAAACATTTCCTTCTCTTTGCCAGCGTAGTTTTTAGCAATAAAGCCATCTACAAATGGAGTATGCACCCTTGCAGGAGAAATCGAATTGCAACGTATATTTTCTCCAATATAATCTCTGGCCACCGATAAAGTCATGGCAATTATTGCTCCTTTTCCGGTAGAATACGCAAACCGATCAGGTAAACCTAACGAAGCTGCAATGGATGCCATGTTTACAATTACCCCTCCACCCGAATTTCTTAATTGTGGAATGGCTGCATATATACAGTTGTATACTCCCTTTACATTCACATTCATCACCCGATCAAAGTCGGCCTCGACGGTAGTATCCGCTTTACCAATATGCGCAATGCCTGCGTTATTTACCAAGATATTGATATTGCCAATTTTCTCAAATGTAGCAAGCACCTCTTGCTGATTGGCAACATTACAAGCATGCGCCAATGCCTTGCCTCCATTAGCCGTAATCTCTTCCACAGCTTCTCTTGCACTTTCTGCAGACAACTCAATGATATGAACTTCAGCTCCTTGTTGAGCGAATAATACAGCGATCGCTTTGCCAATTCCGCTACCACCTCCGGTAATAACTGCTTTTTTATCTTTTAATGAAAACATAATTTTTAAAAATATTGAGTAAATAATTTTATAGATTTAAATTAACCCTTCAGCAGTATGGCTAGGGTGAGTCACCGGACAGGGTGAGTCACCGTTCTCAATATTGCGCTTTTATAAAGACACACCACGTTTCCAAGGAATAAAGTCATCCTGATTTAAAAGCACAGCTTTCGGAATAACTTCTCCGCTAGAGGCTTTGATACAATACTCCAAAATATCTTCTCCCATCTGCTCAATGGTTTTTTCACCACTAATAATTGGTCCGCAATCAATGTCAATGATGTCACTCATTTTATTGGCCAATATAGTATTAGTAGCCACTTTAATAACCGGACAAACGGGGTTGCCGGTGGGGGTTCCAAGACCTGTAGTAAATAGAATCAACGTAGCGCCAGATGCCGCTTTTCCAGTTGTAGCTTCTACATCATTACCAGGGGTACAAACCAAACTCAAACCGGCTTTGGTGACCTTTTCTGTATAATTCAGCACGTCCACTACTGGTGAGGTACCGCCTTTTTTAGCAGCGCCGGCACTCTTAATAGCATCTGTAATCAATCCATCTTTAATATTGCCAGGAGAAGGATTCATGTGAAATCCTGAACCTACCGTATGCGCTAATGCATCATACGTTTGCATCAAGTAAATAAACTTTTTTGCAGCATCTTCAGTAGTACATCGATCTACTAAATCTTGTTCCGCTCCACATAATTCTGGAAACTCCGCTAGCAAAACTTTAGCCCCTAAGGCTACTAGTAAGTCAGAAGTATACCCTATGGCAGGGTTAGCAGAAACGCCACTAAATCCATCACTTCCTCCGCATTTAACCCCTACACACATTTCACTTAATGGAGCGGAGGTTCTTTCCTGCTTGTTAAGCTTTACTAATCCCTCAAAAGTTTTTTTGATAGCCTCGGTTATCAACTGCTCTTCACTCTCAGATTGTTGTTGCTCAAAAACAAGTAAGGGTTTATCAAAATTTGGATTATGCTTTTTTACATCATCCAAAAAATGCTGTGTCTGCAAATTCTGGCAACCTAAACTTAGCACAGTAATACCGCCTACATTTGGATGATTGGCATAAGATGCCAATAAAGAACTTAATGACGCTGAATCCTGCCTTGTTCCACCACAACCTCCCTGATGATTTAAAAATTTAATGCCATCTACATTTTTAAATACTCGGTTTGATTTGCTTGCTAGATCAGGTTGCAAATGAATTGAATTAATATCATCCCCCTGCTGAAAAGCCTTTAATAGTTGGTGCGTGTATTGCGTATATTTATCACTTACTGCGTATCCTAATCCATTGTGAAGCGCTTCACGAATCACATCCATATTTCTGTTTTCACAAAAAACGGTTGGTACAAAAAGCCAGTAATTGGCAGTACCATAGCGACCATCACTTCTTTTATAACCATTGAAAGTTCTATGTTTAAATTTAGATACATCTGGTGCTTGCCAGGTAAATTTTGTACCGCGATAGGAATAAGGATCAGCCGCATGCTTCAAATTTTCAGTTGTCATCAGACTTCCTTTAGAAATAGCGTGTTGAACCTTTCCTACCAATACGCCATA
>JBIIVV010000214.1:0-5671 GCA_044339235.1 Ferruginibacter sp. | reverse complement strand
TTTTGATACCTATAACTTGTCGAATATTTTCACGGCAGTAGGATGGATATCAGTAGTCGCCCAGTTTGCAACGCTGCCATTTGCCAGTAATTTAAATTTAATAAGTTATTGAAATAGCATTTTTTGAGCTGCCGTAGCTACCTGTCCCATTGAATTGGTGACCGTAATTTGATAAAAATAGATGCCCCTGTTGAATATACCGCCATTTGCAAACGGCATCTCCCAACTTATCTCATTGATTTTCCTTTCTGCATTGGGTATGTTTTTTTGAATTTTTTGCACTAGCATTCCTGTTACGTTATAAATTAAAATCGATACTTGCAGTGACTCACCGGGTTGGCTTTGTTCAAATGAAAAATTGGTTTTACTGGTAAATGGATTGGGGTAATTCTTTAGGTGACTGATTTGAAAAGGCTTTTCTTCTGAAATGGTAAAATCCATTACTACTTCCGAAAAATTATTATGGTTGTCCCATGCTTTTATTTTTATCTGGTGCTTTCCTTCCGTTAGTGACGGCAACTGAAATAAAACGTTTCCTCGTTGATAACTGTCCAATTCATTTTCATAAAAATTATTGAGCACATAGATCGTTCGTTCGTCTCCATCAATGATTGCAGTAATATCGTGACCAAGCCCATTGCCGATGGTATTGATGCCGGAACTATCAGACAGTTTTACTAGTAATAGTGCGCAATCATTTACGGTGCCTCCATTGATAAATTGATAATTATTTAGAAAGGGCTGAATCAAAGGACCCTTGGTATCAGCTGTGGTATTGACGCCAGCCCCGCCAATAAAATAAGATGTGTCAATTCCGCTGGCATCGGTTATTCCATTCTCGGCATACAAGCTCATTCTCCCTCTGCCAGTTTTTATTGGCAAGTCTTTGGGTACAATCATCGTAAACGAAAACTTCCCCTTGTTTACGGTTGCCTTTCCCTTATATAAAATATTGGTTTGTTGTGAAAAACTGGTTGCAATGCTGGATGCATTGTTGCCTAAAGTTTGTACGATCACAGGTAGATCAAATATTTTAGGATACACTGTTCCTGTAAAATCTTCTTTGAGCAAGCCCAACTCGTTGCGAATTTCACCCGAAAATTCATATTTTTTTCCTGCCTGTAGACTATCTTTTTCCGAAATAGAATGCTGGTTGATGGTGGTAATAGCGATGGAATATTTTGGCAAAGCGAGTTGGATACCGGGATCGCCGATCAATGCAAATTTCCTTTTATTGATGATATCCGAAAGCGTTAGACTAGTATAATTTTTTGCCCTGCGAAAAGATTCTCCTAGTGTTAAATAATTACCGGAGGCATTTTTTTGTAAAGCAAATTGTATGAAGTTATCGTGTATCACCACATTGCTAGATGCAAATACCAATCGGGGTGTAGAGAGCAGGCCGATCACGCCATTAGGGTTGTCAAGCAATAGGCTGGTGCCTAAGGAAGATTTGGTAGGGTCATCATAGGGAACAAAATCACAAGTGGAAGTAATTAGCAAGGGCAATTTGTTTGCATTGTTTAATAGCTTCGCTTCTTGTTTTGAAAAAATTTCATACCCTGAAAATTGCTGAAAATTTCCATGTCCACTGAAGTTGAACAATAGATTGCCTGCAAATAATTGTTCCACAATAGCTTGGTTGACTTGTGGCGCAGTGCTATTTCCTAAAATGGTTTTTAGCGGAAATGCATCCACATAAATTTTGGCAGCATTGAATAATGCATTGGTAGAATAAGCATTTTTGGAGAGTTTTTCTGCATTGTTTAAAAAGGTATTGGCATCTTTATCATCTGCAACAAAGAGTAGATTATTTCTCCAGTCGCCTAAGCTTTCTTTGGCATGGTAATGAATTATTTTGTCTACGATTGTTTTTGCTTCGAAAGCAGTTGTTATGGGTAACCTACCCACTGCCACATCCATATTGTCGGGGGAAGCCATTGCATTGAAATCATCCTCATCTTTCAGCAAGGAGTAAAAATCATCCGAAGTATAAGTGGAAAGCGGATCTAACGAATTGGCAGTTTCGTAACAAGGGATAAAATTTTTTTTAGCATTCACTGTATTTTTTAGATCAAATGAGCCGGCTCCAAATAGCAATACATAGCGGGGCCTTTTGGTAGTATCTGAAGCTGCCTTGTCGTAATACATTTTAATAAAATTGCGAATGGCAACAGGGCTTTTATTTCCTCCTCCAAATTCGTTGTACACCTGTTCTGCAGAAACAACTTTAACCTTGTAATGGTATTGTTGTTCATGAAAGCTAGCCAACCTTTGTGCAGCAGATAAAAAAATGTTCGGCGATATGATTAAGTAATCAACCGCTGTGGACTGGTGTAAATTTTGGTTGGCTATTTTTTCTAGCGCTATAGGAGCTGCTAGTTCATTTTTAGCAAAGGCAACATATTCTTTTAAATCAGTTGCCTCATTTACAAATTTAGATTGGGAGCCTGTTAAAGCCAGGTTCATTTTAATGGGTTGCAATGGCTGCGTCACTTCCCATATTTCTGTTTCGGCGCTAGTGTTGTTGATTGTAAATTCAGCAATTTGGCCGGGACCTACCGATGACCAGTCTCTAAAACCAAGTTGGTGCAGCGTGGGTAATATTAATGAACGCCTGCCTTGCACTTCAAACCAATCCAACCAGCCTTGGGAAGAAATGGTGGATGCCGAAAAATTATAATTTAGGTTGATAGCATTTGATCCGACTATGGCATCCGTTTCGGAAATAGTAGCCTTAGCAAAAGCATCCAAGAGATTACCACTAACAGGATCGATGCTGATTGTAATGGGCGCCTGTCCATTGATGCCCATGGAAAATTTTCCCGGGGTGCTAGTGTTTCTGCCAATGACACTAGTACTAATGTGCACCGGCTGTTGCAATTCAAGATCGGGTATTGTAACGGCAAAGGAATGGGATAAATGCGTATTGTCAAAACTTTCTCCATACCAATTTTTACCACTATTTAAGAGATTGAGCGAGTCGTTTTCATAAAAAAATCGTTCATTAAAACTATTGACCTGAATGGTAGTGGTTCCTGTATTTTTTTGTAGCGCAATTCTTTTGCCGCTAGGGGCAATCGTTAAAAAATAATAACAGGTATCATTTACCAAATTCTTTTGGTGCCGAAATCTTTTATTGGCGCTATCCTTCAACCATCTGTGCGGACCGGGAGCATAAAAAATAAAGTAATCATTTCCATTTAAGATGCCATCTCCGCCATCAATGATTTCTATTGCATTTTCTATTAGATCATCGGCAATGGGGACATTGTTTTTTTCTTCAGGCATGGCGCCGCCATTTCCAAATAACTGTATAGTAGTCGAGTTGAGTTGTGAGGTACTAATACCGAGTCGAGATAAAAAGGCCGCATCCACTTTGTACATCCCTTCTTTTGTAATCGCAATTTTATACCAACTGCCGGTTGACAAAACGGAGTTGCCAACATAATTTCGCTGGGCATAATTTTCCAATGAAATTGCCAGCAAAAATGCCATTAAAAGCAAGGCCCCCTTATATTTTTTATCCTTCAACATTGATATAACAAATATAAACTAAAAGAAAACGTTGGGAATATTTATCAATGGATTTGTGAATGGTGAAATGGTGAATGGTGAATGGTCAATGGTCAATTATTTTTTTGCTAGTTGAGCCCTTTGGTTTATTGCCGGCATCAGCTTATTTGCTAATAATTACACTTTCTGTTTGATTGTAATTTTTTCCGGTGATTTGGATATAATATTTACCGGAAGGCACATTATTGATTGGAATGGTGGTTAATTTTTCTTTTGTTTTTACCAATTGAATGCTTCGTCCATCAGCGGTGATGAGTCGGATTTCGAGTGTTGTATTGGGTACCTCCCTGAATTTTACCAGTAGCACCGGTGATGCTGGATTGGGAAAAACACTGGCCAAGTTAGCGACAGTCGTTGTTGCGGGATTATTGATGGCAGTAACTACTAGGTTAAAACTGTCACTAATATTGGTACAACCATCTGAATTGGTAATTTGAATTTTATACCATCCGATGGTAAGGGGCTTGTAAGTTGATAGCGTTGCTCCAAATAAGGTAACATTATTTACCGACCATTGGAAAGCTGCAGCGGAGGAATTGGTTGATAAGGCATCCCCATTCCAATTGAGAAGGGGTTTTTGGGGAACTGCTTTTACTAGTATGTTTGTTGGCAAGGAACCAGCCTTACAACCGATTGAATTTACGATTGTATCGGTGTAGGATCCGGTTGTTGAAGCGGTGTAGGTACTGCCGGTTGCTCCTGTAATGAAGACGCCATCTTTATACCATAAGTTAGCACTGATTTCATTGCTGATTAAAGTAACGTTTTCGCCCACACAAAAACTTTTGGCAGTTGCAGCAGAAATTATTGGCTTATTGGGTGATGCAAGATGGGAGGCTTTGATGGCAGCACTGGTACATCCATTTGCAGTAACCAATATCGTGTAATTACCAGTATCAGTGGCAAAATAAGTTGCATTGGTGGCACCGACAATAACCGATTCATTGAGCTGCCATTGAATACCTGTTGTAATGTTGCTGGATAATTTCAGCGTGGTTCCATTACAAAATTCGGTAGCACTTAAAGCCGTTATTGTTGGGGGACTGACAATATTGCTAGCGGTGATTATTTTCGCAGCACTTGGAAAACTGTAGCAGCCATTGATAAAATTCGCCACGGTGTAACTGCCAATTGCATTGGCGGCATAAGTTGGCGCATTGGCACGGGCGATTGAGCTGCCATTTTTGTACCACTGATTACCAGTTGCAGCGCTGGAGGTTAATAGCATGCTTCCCCCCGGGCAAAAGCTGGTGCTTCCAGCTGTGATGCTGGGGGAAATAGCAATTGCATTTGCAATGATGGTGCCGGCTGCTGCAATATTTCCACAACCGCCGTTTAAGGTAACTGTATAATTGTAAGTACCTGCTACAGTGGGTGTTCCGCTGATGGTGGCAACATCGGCTGCCCAAGCTCCCGATACACCGGCAGGTAATCCGCTAAAAGTAGCACCAGTAGCTCCCACCGTGGAATAGGTGATGGGTGTGATCAGGATATTGGTACAATTGGTTTGATTATCGCTACCAGCAGCAGAACTCAGTGTGATGGTATTGTTGGGAATTGCAGTGATCGAACCTGTTGCTGTTGTATTTCCACAGCCACCGGTTAATAGTACTGTATAATTGAATGTTCCAGCAATAGTGGGGGTTCCACTGATGGTGGCGATATTGGCTGACCATATTCCCGAAACACCTGTTGGTAAACCAGTGAAACTAGCTCCCGTGACTCCCGAACTAGCATACGAAATATTGGTAATAGAGCTGTTGATACAGAGCGCTTGAGCGTTGGTAACCGAAGCAGAGCTTAAAGTAATGGTATTATTGGCGATGGTAGGTTGAATCATCACCGTTAAACTAGTAGCAGCACTAATACAACCAATAGTATTTCTTGAAGTTAGGCTATAATTCCCTGAAGCGACATTGGAAAAGATACCATTGGTATTGCTATAATCATTTCCATTTATACTGAATGTTAATCCAATTACAGGGGAACTAATGGTAATAGTTCCTGTGGCAACAGTACAAGTTGGTTGAGCGGTAACAGTTGCAATTGGCGAAACTGGATTTATCGGGGGTGCCGATACCGTTATACTGGTTGC
>JBIIVV010000213.1:0-5705 GCA_044339235.1 Ferruginibacter sp. | reverse complement strand
CATGGCGACCTGATTATTAACAGGGAAAAATACATTGTTCACTACAAAGGAGATGACATCATTTTAGCCAGAAAAGAATTTGAATTGCTCGGCTTACTGGCTTCTAAACCAGGCAAAGTGTTCTTACGCAATGAAATCCTTAATCAAGTATGGGGAACCGAAGTAATTGTAGGCGACCGAACAATCGATGTTCATATCCGAAAAATTCGCCAGAAACTAAACCTTGATTGCATCACTACTGTTAAAGGCGTAGGTTATAAATTTGAATTATAACCCCAATTGGATAGAGAAATGGTGAATTGTTACTTATATTCGTAGGGTAATTTTCAACTCGCCATGAAATCTTAACCAGGAAAAAAGATGTTTTCACAAAAAAATCTTTCCCCGCAGCAATTATCAGCCACTACCGCCCTTATTATTTCCTTACCCTTTGTGATAGGTAGTTATTTTCTTCAACCGGCATGGTGGATACCACTTGTATGCTTTGCTGTTATTTTTAGTGCCAGTTATGGTCTCATCCTATTTATGGTGCAAAGTTTTGTATACCGTAAAATTAAACTCATCTATAAATTAATTTATCAAACAAAAGCAAGTAAGCGGGAAGAGTTTTATTACAAAAATATATTGCCTCAAAAAAGCATTGACGAGGTAAGGCAAGATGTGGAACATTGGGCACACCAACGAAAGGCGGAAATAGAAGTGTTGCAACAAAATGAAGCCTATCGAAAAGAATTTCTTCAAAACTTATCTCATGAATTGAAGACGCCCATTTTTGCTATTCAAGGCTATGTAGATACTTTGCTGAATGGAGCGCTTGATAATCCCGAAGTGAATAAAAAATTTCTCGGTAGTACCGCCCGAAATATTGATCGGCTAGTAAATCTGGTGGATGACCTGGATGAAATTTCAAAATTGGAGGGAGGGGAATTGCTTTTAGACAAAAATAATTTTGTAATTCAAGATCTGGTGAAAGAAGTGTTTGAATCACTTTCCATCAAAGCGGAGGAAAAACAAATCAAAATGGCTATTAAAAAAGGCTGTGAAGTAGCGCTTTCTGTATTTGCCGATAAGGAAAAAATACGCCAAGTATTAACCAATTTGATTGACAATAGCAATAAGTATGGTAAAAATAACGGAGTGATCGAAGCCAGTGTGTATAAAATTGATGGAGAAAAAATATTAATAGAAATCAGTGATGATGGATCAGGTATTGCAGAGGAGCATTTGGGAAGGATTTTTGAACGTTTTTACAGAACAGATTTGGCAAGAAGTAGAAAAGTGGGTGGCAGTGGACTAGGCCTAGCCATTTGTAAACATATTATTGAAGCACACCAGCAAACGATCCATGTAAGAAGTACCATTGATGTAGGCACCACCTTTGGCTTTACGCTAGAAAGCAAGTAAGAGTAAGCTTTTCAACCACCTAGCTATTTTCTAATAGAAGCAATCAATTCTTTTGCAGCGACGGATAAGCTAGTCGCCTGCGACTTTCCATTTAGTACAAAAGAAAAGTAAGTACAGCCCTTTGTATTCATTCCAAAGTTAATATCCTGTACCACTTTGTTCATTTTGAAAAAATGCAAGGAACCGTCCAATCCACAGCCATAGTCCATCTTCGTATTTTTCTCCGAAATGAAATTGCTGAGTTGGTTAATGATTTGCTGATCGCGAATGATGGTTACCGCCATTACCGTATCCATTGTGCCATCTCCTTTGAAGTAATTGATTGCTACACTATCCGAATTGGATATGCGCTTACTGATGGCATCATTAGAATGATTGCAAGAAACGGTAACTATAAGTACGTATAATAATGATAAATACTTCTTCATACAACAAAGATACTGCTTCAGAAAAGTTATTCGGTTACTCCCCTAAAAAAACCACCCTATTAAGAATAATGGGTGGTGGTAAGCATGAGAATAAATGCTTATTGCTTAAGGAAATTAAAATTAATCACTTTAAAATGAACTCGCCATAAACCCGTATTACCATTAAGTTAAAAAAATTAGTTATTAGGGGAAGATGTGGAACACTGGGCACACCGACGAATGTCGGAAATGGAAGTTCACTTCAAAAAAGCAATTGAACCAATAGGTTGTGCTGCTAGGGTATAAAAAATCTACCCGGTTATGAATAACAGGCAGGAGTAAGCATGAGAACAATGCCTTTTGCTAAAGGAACTGTTTAGGTTTTCAGCTGGCAACTATCCGTTGTGAAATTGACAGGAAAATATTGTCAAAATAGGAAGCGTTGGTTAATAAAAGATTATCGTAATTGAGAAGTCGGCTGATATTTTAAGTCATCCCTACTTTTAGCAGGAAATGTAGGGCATAATAAGAGCCGCTTAAAGCGGCTCTTATAAAAAAATTAGATTCAATTATTTAGAAAAACTTGTCCAACCTTTGAACCAATTGGCATTCTCTCCTGCAGGAGCAACTCCACCAATAAAATCTACTTTTTTGATGAAGGTCCGCGCCACCAAAATAGGATCATCAAAATGGGTGTTGCTAGCGGAAGGAATTACCACGGCAGAATTTCCAAAGGGACCAAAATCGGAATTTACATAATCAAATGGTCTCGTATACGTATTTTGACTGGCCGTTTGGGTGATAATTTTATTTTTGGTATTGGCAGTAAACCAGCTGGTAATAGACGCTGCAGTTGCTCCTGTTGGGGCTGAAGTGCTTACCGTATAATCCACGGGAGTTTTGCAACTAATTAATAAAATACCGCTTAATTGTAAAGTGCCTGCAGTAATATTTAAATCAGTCGGATTACCCGTGCTTGCATCGATTAAAATACCTTTTGACCATCCTATAAAAGCTGAATTGAAAATTGATAAGGAGGAGTTCCTTCTGATTTGTACGGCTGCACCCAGGTAGTTGCTGTTGCCAATATTACTTGGTGTAGCCTGTGGTCCAAAAGATGATATATTGCAAAAAACGGCATTGGTTTTGGGAGTCAAGGCACTTCCTGATCCGTCATTGTCACTTTCAAAACTCTCTGATTTTGAAACGTCTGCAATAGAAGAATCCCTAATAACCAAACCAAATTGAACGGAACCACTATATCCATTGTCCGTATCAAAATCATCATCCTGTGTTTTGTAAGCAATCAGGTATTTGCAGTTCACCGAACCGCCAAACCACTCATAGGCATCGTCCTTGGCATAAGAAACCTGGATATGATCGATGGTGGTTCCACTACCAACACAAGCCATGGTAAGACTGTTGATTTCCTGGTTGGGTAAAAATGCATATCCTGCATATTCAATGCGTACATACTGCAAAGTGCCAGAATTGTCATCGTTAACTGGTGTAGGAACTAAGGCATCTCCTGATCCTGCCAAACCATCGCCAGCAGCATTGTTAAATCCGCCTTCAGGAATGTACAATCCAGCTGCTCCTCCATTACTAGAATTAATAGCGGCCTTACCTAACAACTCAATTCCACCCCAATCACCCGATACCGGTGTAGGTGAAGCGGAAGTAAAAATAATTGGTTTATCCAAAGTGCCTACTGCCATTAGCTTAGCACCCCGCTTGATAATCAAAGCGGCTGTTGAAGTACCTGCATAAGCCCCCTTAACGGTTGCCCCTGCTTCTACTGTTAAAGTAACGCCTGCATCCACATATACCAATCCGGATAAGAAATTGTTATTAACTGCAAACAAAGTTGTATCCTTGGTAACATGACCAGACAAGGTGATTGTTTTTGGCACTACAGTGGTAACCACCGGAACTGGAGCTGGAATCTCTACAATAATTGGCTCTCCGTCTGTTTCGATCTTACGACAAGCTGTGATACTAACTGTAGTTAAAGCTGCCATGTAAAAAATGTACTTTTTCATATTTTCCCTTTTGTGATTTTAAAACTTTCTATTAAAATGAATAATTGAATGATATACTGACGGTGGTTCCAAATTTCCTGGTGAATCGATAGGCGTCTGTTCCCAACTGAAATCCGGTATCGCTATCCTTATTTTGGTAGAAATATTGCTTTCTATTTAAAATGTCCGACACGTTCAATTTGATTTCACCCTTTTTAGCTGCTACTTTTTTAGCCAACTGGAAATCCAATACAGGTCTGGAAGCCTCCCAGATGTCCGGGGCACCGCCACCGCCACTTGCCGGGATATCTCCCACCAAGTAAATACGTTTTCCTATTTGGTTGTACAAGAAAGTGGCACTCAAACCTGCTTTTTCATAGTCGTACATCAAGCCCACGTTGAGCAAATAGGGCGACTGGCCTTGCAATGGACGGGCGATATTGCGCTTAGAATCTGTAACCTGGCTTTTGATATAAGCTCCATTGGCTTGAAGGGTAAAATTGCGGAGTGCATCCACCCTGTCCAATTTCTTTCTAAATTCCAATTCAACTCCATAAGCAGTGGCTTTATCAGGATTTTGAAATTCAAAAATGGCGCCTCCTTGTTGCAGATTCTGCTCAATGGGTTTGTCAAAATATTTGTAAAAAACACCCACCGTTAGGGCTTCCCCTGAGCGTGGATATACTTCGTACCGAAGATCTGCATTGGTCACTTTGGTGCGAATTAAATTGGGATTTCCCTGAACTGCCGAGTTTAATTCAAAATCGTACAAGGTAAGGGCAGCCAATTCTCTCAACTCCGGTCGTATCACCGTTTGAGAACCAGTCAGGCGCAGATTAGTCTTATCATTTAATTTTAGCGTAGCATTTACCCCTGGTAAAAAGTCCAGCTGCTCAGTATGTTTGTGCCGATCGTCCCACTTTTTAACAGACCCCAACAACTGGTCAAAGTTTTCGGCACGTAATCCCCAAACCAATCTTAACTTATTGGACAACTGGTTATCGAATTGCAAAAATCCAGCATTCAAAATGGTGTTGGCCATATACCTGAAATTCCGGTTGTTGATGGAATTGAATGCAAATAAATTACTTGATGAAGCACCATTGCCAAAGTTGGCAGGTGCAAATATTTGATCAATCGGCAACTGCCTTAGTGCCGCATTGTCTAAAGGCAAATAATTAGCAAAAAGCTGGGCATCAAAAAGACGGTCCTTTACCTGAAGCATATAGCCTGACTTAACGGTCTGCTTTTGCCCAAAAAGAGTAAAATTATAAGCGAGATCACCACCGGCTGTATAAATATAGTCATTGAGGGTTTGGAAAATCCTGCTTCCACTTTCCTGTGCAAGTGAATTGCCTACTAGAAAAGCAAATGGATTTTGAGTGCCGGATGCTCGAGTGTATTGGAAACGCTTTTGATCAGGACTAAAGCCATCCAAGATATTGAAACCGCCATACCACTTCAGTTTCAAAGGGTTGCTAATATTGTGTTCCCCAGAGACTTGAGTGGTTAAAAAAGTATTTTGCTTAAAGGCAATTTCACCACCCTTCACATCGTCTCCGGTAACATCATTGATTCCATTACGTTGAGTCAAATAATCGTTGGTATTAACATTCACAATTGCCTTGGCTGAAATTTTGTTTTTTGGATTCAACTGCATGGTTAAACTTGCCAAACCGCCCACAGTTACCTCCTGCGCATAGCGATTGTCATCATAACTATATTGCTGACTAAAAACACTATTTTCAAGCGATTGCATGCGATTCAAAATAGCAATATAGCGACTGTTACGGTTGTAGTTGATGCCCATTATGCCACCAATTTTTTTACCCAATAATTTACCAGAAAAACCGCCATTTAACTGAAAAGAGGT
>JBIIVV010000212.1:0-5728 GCA_044339235.1 Ferruginibacter sp. | reverse complement strand
GTTGCGAAAAATAAAGTATTCTATTTCAATTCAATTGTAACGTGTTTAATTTTCGTACGTTTCCAAGTATAGGTAATATGAATTTTACCATCTTTTGTTTGTATCACCGCCGGATAAGAAAATTCTGCCTTCGGTTCGTTTTCTAAGACAGCAATCTCTTCCCATTGTTGACCATCCTTAGAAATAGCAACATTTAAAGGAGATCTGCTTCCTCCCCAAGATCTAGATTCTTTGGTTACATGGTTATATACAAGTACATGTCGACCATCTTGTAAGGTTACTGCATCGGTGCCGGAATTTGGATTAGGCAAAGTCGTCGCCTTTAGTGCAGACCAAGTCATACCGAGGTCATTTGAAAACGCTTCCAGCACTACGCCATTTTTACTTCTACAAAGCAGTTGCAATCGGCCATCTTTTAAAAAAAGCACGCTAGGCTGAATTGCTGAAAACTCCTTTCCATCATTGATTGCCTCGGTCCTTGTCCATGTCTTACCGCCATCCTTGGTCATTTCAAAATGTACACGCCATCCCTTGTCTTCCGAAGAGGTAGGACATAATAAAGTGCCATTTTTGAGTAAAACAGGTTTGTTTTTGATTGGTCCATAGATGCCTTCTGGCAGCTTTTCAGCCGCTGACCAAGTTATGCCATTGTCCTTGGATCGCTTCAGCATACCCCACCAGGTTGAAGGCGAAGGGCCCACTTTATAAAATAAAATCAATTCATTTTTGGGCATTTTAAATAAAACGGGATTCCAAGTTGGGTAACGCAATGTGTCATTTTGAACTCCGTTGGCCACTTCTACTGGAACAGTCCATTTTCCTTTTTCTAAGCGACTCACCCAAATTCCTACATCCTTATTTTTCTCTTCCGTACCTCCAAACCAGGCAGCAATGATTCCACGGGGTGTTTCTTCTAAAGTAGATGCATGGCAAGAGGGGAAGGGCGCCGTTTCATAAATGAACTCGGAACTTATTTTTTGTCCAATAACAGGACTAATTAAAGCGCATAGGGCTACTATTCCAATTAATTTTTTCATTGATTGCAAATTTTTGTTCTCAAGGTATAAATATTTTTTTAATATCGGCTATTATCCTCCCTGGGATATAGCTGCTACCCCTTAGGCCTAACCGTATTAAAGTGCGAATGTTTTATTTTATTAATTATATTTGATTTTATCATATTTATGAAAATGAAAAAAGTCAGCTTGTTTTTACTTGGACAAATTATTGTATTAATAATTTTAGTCAACCCAGTAGTTGCTCAAAAAAAAGCAGTCATAGCATATTATGCAGGAACCCTGGAAAATCTGGATTCATTTAATGCGGCCAACTTTACACATATTATCTATTGCTTTGGGCATTTAGAGGGAGGAAAATTAAAATTACAAGGTAAACAGGATACGGCTATTATTCGAAAGATGGTATCCATGAAAAGCCAGCATAAAGATTTAAAAGTGTTACTTTCTTTAGGAGGCTGGGGTGGTTGCGCACCCTGTTCGGAAGCCTTTAGCACAAAGGAAGGAAGAAGCAATTTCGCAGCTTCTGTAAAATCATTGACGGATTATTTTGGCTCAGACGGAATAGATTTGGATTGGGAATACCCTGCAATTGAGGGGTATCCCAACCATCGGTATACGCCCGAGGATAAATCCAATTTCACAGACTTGGTAAAGGAGTTAAGGACTCAATTGGGCAAAAAAAATACCATTACGTTTGCGGCAGGGGGCTTTCAAAAATTTATTGCAGAATCGATTGATTGGCAGGATGTGATGCCCTATGTAAATTATGTGAATCTGATGACCTATGACTTGGTGAGCGGAAACGCCACTGTTACCGGACATCACAGCGCATTGTTCAGCACTTCAAAACAAAAGGAATCGACCGACAATTGTGTTCAATACTTGATAAAATTGGGCGTGCCAAGCGAAAAGATGATTATTGGGGCAGCTTTTTATGCACGAACATGGGAAGTTGTTTCTTCAGAAAATAATGGTTTATATCAAAATGGAAAATTCAAGGACTTCATTGGCTATAATGAATTCCCTAAACGTATTTCTGAAAAAGCAGGCTTTAATTTTTATTGGGATGAAGTAGCACAAGCACCTTATGCATTCAACCCTTCAGAAAAAATTTATGCAACTTTTGATAACATTCGCTCTATCGAGGAAAAAACAAAATATGTTTTGAAACATAAGTTAGGTGGCATTATGTTTTGGCAATTGGGGGACGACATTCCAAGGGGTGGTTTGGTTGAAACCATCAATAAAACATTGAAGGGTAAATAAAAGACGAAAAAAAACAAACTTTTTCAGAACTTACAGCCTCCAATTCAAAATAGGGATGGGGAATAGGCTAAACCATTATTCGATTGGTTAAATTAAAACGCCTCAATTTTTTTAGTATCTGAGCAACTTGTAGGCCAAAACAAATAAAAACATATCTTTAAATATGGATTTTCGATTCAACAGATGGTCCACCTTGTTTTGAGTATTTTGAAAACGTAGTTTTAAATTTTTTAAAAACAAATAACCTAATATGAAAAGGAGAAATTTTATTGGATTGAGTTCAGCAGTTGGCTTAGTAACAAGTGCATTCCCAAATTTATCAATGGCTGAAACTGTTTCAGCTGAAAAAAAAGAAAAGAGATATCAAAATGGCGCGAGTCCTTGGCCAATTAGTTTGGATACGGCAACCATTCGACCTGCCTCATTAAGGGATAAAATAAGAATTGCAGCCGAGGCAGGTTATGATGGCCTCGAACCTTGGGATACCGAACTAGAAGAATTTGAAAAAAATGGCGGAAATTTAAAAGAGTTGGGTTTAGAAATAAAAAAACTGGGTCTTAAAGTTCCCAGTGTAATTGGACTCTGGAATGCCATTCCTGATACGATGGAATTATTTAATAGTTCATTGCCTGAAACTCGCCGTCGTATGCGTATGGCGCATGATATTGGCGCAGAGCACATTCAAACTATTCCCAACAAACTTTCTGAAAACTTTGATCAAAAGTGGGTAGCAGATAGATACAGAGATATTATAGAAATTGGTTTGAAGGAGTATAATATTAAACCGGCATTGGTATTTGTAAAATATTTTACAATAAAAACCTTGGGTCAGGCAGTGAGTGTTGCAATGGATGCAAATCATCCAATGGCAAAGGTAATTCCAGATGTATATCATATGTATATTAGTGGTGGAGGCTTTGAAGGATTGAAACTGTTGAAAGGGGATGCGATTGCTATATTCCAATTCAATGATTCACCTTCTACACCAGCGTTTAAAGATTTAAGAGATGAACATCGCGTGTATCCTGGTGATGGAATATTGCCTTTAGATTCCATCTTTAAGGATTTAAAAGCAACTGGCTATAAAGGATTTATTTCTCTTGAAATGTATAATCCCAATTATTATAAGGAGGATCTTTTGACAGTAGCAAAAACAGGTCTTACAAAAACATTAGCAGTACTGAAAAAGGCTGGTGTATAATTGAATGCAGCACTGCCTTCAATAGAGGCAGTGCTTTTTTTAAATACAAGGACTTGCAGGAGCATTTATAAAATGAGATTTTTTTTAGATCTCGCCTTGCCTACAATTCAAAATTCTAAACCTTATTAATAATGGTAGGAAACGATTTCCGAAATGCCCTTCGTGAGGGCAAGCATGTTTATGGAACCCAGATTTCATCAACCTCTCCCAAAATGTTTGATTCAGTGATTAGTTTAGGACTTGATTTCGTGTTTTTTTGCAACGAACATGTTCAATATAATCCCGAAACATTAAGCTGGATGTGTAATGCATTTAAAGCCGCCGGTGTAAATCCTTTGGTGCGAATTTTAGAGCCAAGCCCTTTTCTGGCCACCCAGGCCTTAGATGCAGGCGCATGTACTATTTTAGTTCCGTATGTTGAAGAATTGGATGATGTGATTGCTTTGATAGGAGCTGTAAAATACAGGCCACTAAAAGGCAAGAAATTGATGCGCATCCTACATGGTGAGGAAAAACCATCAGAGGAGTTAAAGCAATATTTGATTAAAAATAATAGAAACCATTCACTTGTATTGAATATTGAAAGTCAAAAGGGAGTGGAAATGATGAATGAATATATTAACATTCAAACATTGGATGGGCCTGGTGTAGATGGTCTTATGATTGGGCCACATGATCTCTCCACTTCTTACGGGATGCCTGAACAATATTTTTCTAAGGAGTTTTTGGACCTAAGTTGTGGCATTATTCAAAATGCCCGTTCAAAGGGTGTGGCAGTGGGCGGCCATACTGGATATCGTGATAGCCTTGATTTGCAAATGGAATGGGCGAAAGCGGGTGCTACTATGTTACTTCATTGCTCTGATGTTTTTTTGTCGGCCAACCAGTTGAATAATGATTTAAATCAAATAAAAAAACTATTAGGTGCTGCTGAACATGTCAATAAAAGTTCTGAGAGCATTTAGTAAAATCAATCCTATTGTATGAAAAATATTAGTTGGCTTTGTTGCTTTTTATTTTGTTCTTTCAATTTTGAAATTCAGGCTCAATCTTTTGATTTTTCAAAAGCAAGCATAAGCGTTTCTGCTAGTATTGCTTCACCTCAAAAGGAAACCTATATCCGAGTGATTCAGGAAGAAATCAAAGCACGTACACAACTCAATTTAGTTGCAAAGGTCAAACTTAATAAGGAACCAATCATTGCCCTTGTATTAGCTTCAGATAAAGTATTGGGCGATATTTCAGTGCCTACATTGCCTGTTAATTCCGCTGCTTTTCAAAAGGAAGGTTTTGGAATTACCATTGATTTGAGTTCGGGAAGACCCATTTTGTGGTTGATGGGTGGTGATGCAAGGGGTGTATTGTTTGCAATCGGATCATTTTTGCGGAAGGCAGATTTGAATAAGCAAAGGATTGTCGTTGATAAAACAATTGAAATGGTATCTGCCCCAACGTATCCAATTCGGGGGCATCAACTTGGGTACCGAAATACGGCTAACTCCTGGGATGCGTGGAATGAAAAGCAGTTTGAGCAGTATATTCGTGAGTTAGCATTATTCGGATCTAACTCAATTGAAAATATTCCTTTTCAAGATGGCCCTCCCGGACCTCATATGAAAATTCCTAGAGAGGAAATGAATATCAAAATGAGTCAAATCTGTATGAACTATGGATTGGATTATTGGGTTTGGACACCAGCTGATATTGATTTATCAGACGAACTGAAGTTTAAGCAAGAAGTAAAATTTCATTCAGATTTTTATAAGAACTGTCCTAAGTTGGACGGTGTTTTTTTTCCTGGAGGCGACCCAGGAAGCAATCACCCAAAGGAGGTGATGCCTTTCTTGAAGGCGATTGCTGGGGAATTAAAAAAATATCATCCCAACGCTGGAGTGTGGATTTCATTACAAGGTTTTAGTGATGAGCAAGTGAATTATTTCTATGAATATTTAGGAAAATATAAACCGGACTGGTTAACTGGTGTTGTTTCAGGTCCTAGTAGTCCAAATATGGCGAATACACGCTTTCAATTACCCAAACAATATAAGCATCGGCATTACCCGGATTTAACTCATACAGTGCGTTGTCAATATCCAACAGAAAATTGGGATCAAGCATTTGCATTAACGGAGGGTAGGGAAGTTTCAAATCCACAGCCCGCCTATTATGCTAAAATCCATAATCAATTTGCTCCGCTCACGGATGGTTTTTTATCTTATTCTGATGGAGTTCATGATGATAT
>JBIIVV010000211.1:0-5735 GCA_044339235.1 Ferruginibacter sp. | reverse complement strand
CAAGTCGGTGGAGAAAACAATTGCTGTGTATGATCTAGGTGGTGGAACATTTGATGTATCTATTTTAAAAATCAGCAATGGTATTTTTGAAGTACTTGCTACCAATGGCGATACCTATTTGGGGGGTGATGACATGGATAATTTGATTGTAAAGTATTGGTTGCAGCAATCAGGAATAACAGAAGATGAGTTTAGGTTGAATCAACCATTAGCACAGGCTATTCGACTGAAGGCGGAAGCAGCCAAAATATACTTGTCTAGCAATGATGTTTTTGAAGAGGAGCTGAATGGGGATAAGCTCATTATCACTCGCGCTATTTTTAATGACCTGATTGAGCCATTGGTTGCTAAAACCATCGGTTCATGTAAAGCTGCATTAAAAGATGCTTCATTGCAAGCTAGCGCTGTTGAGGTAGTGGTAATGGTAGGTGGTTCAACTAGGGTTCCATTTGTAAAGGAGCAGGTTAGCCAATTTTTTGGCAGACAGGTGCACGATACAGTGAATCCAGATGAAGTGGTTGCTCTGGGAGCAGCCATCCAAGCGGATATTTTGGCTGGGAATAACAAAGAATTTTTACTCTTGGATATTACGCCCCTTTCCTTAGGAATAGAGACAATGGGGGGACTAATGGATGTATTGATTCCAAGGAATGCTAAAATCCCTCATTCTATTGCTCGACAGTATACTACCTATAAGGATGGTCAAGGAGGGATAAAAATATCGGTGTTTCAGGGAGAAAGGGATATGGTGAAAGACAATCGGAAACTGGCTGAATTTAATTTAACGGGAATTCCAGGTATGCCAGCGGGATTACCTAAAGTGGAAGTGAGTTTTTTACTGAATGCAGATGGTATATTGGTGGTTAAGGCCAAGGAGTTGCGCAGTGGCGTAGCGCAAAGTATCGAAGTAAGGTCTCAGCTGGATTTAACGGATGATACATTGGAGCAAATGTTGCTGGATTCCATCACACATGCAAAGGAAGATATTGCAACTAGGGCACTGGTAGAAGCAAGGACAGAAGGTGAACAATTACTATCGACCACCGAAAAATTTATTCAAAAAAATGCTACCTTATTGACCAAACAAGAGTTGGTACTTACCGCCGCTGCTATGCAAGCTTTACAGCTAGCACTTACTATGAATGATAAAGATTTGGTTCACAGCAAGATCGAAGAATTAAATGATTTATCCAGACCTTATGCGGAGCGGGTAATGGACATGGTAGTAAGTAATGCAATGAAAGGAAAGGCTATTTAAGGGATTGATATTGAAAGATGAAAAATGGCAAAATTCCTCTTTAGATTTGAAGATCTAAATGGTTATTTCAATTCCATCAGCCTATTTATATATTTCCCAATCATGTCAAATTCTATATTCACTTCATCCCCGATTGATAGGTATTGCATATTGGTATGCTCGAAAGTATAAGGGATAATGGCTACACGGAATGAATTTTTTGTCAAATCAAAAATAGTAAGACTGATTCCGTTGATGGTGATGGATCCTTTTTCAATGACCAAAGAAGCAAATTTGGTGTCAAATTGGAATAAATATTCCCAACTCCCGCCTTTTTCTACTATTTCATTACAGCTTGCTACGGTATCTACATGGCCCTGAACAAGGTGACCATCTAGCCTCCCATTCATTTGTAGGCATCTTTCTAGGTTGATGACCAATTTTTTTTTCCAATGATTCAGATTCGTTTTGAGTAGGGTTTCTTGTATTGCAGTAACCTTATGCTGACCCTGGCGAATTTCCTCTACAGTAAGGCAAACCCCATTGTGGGAAACGCTTTGATCAATAGTAAGCTCATCTGAAATAGCGGATTCAATCCAAAAACTGATATTATTTCCGGAAGATATACGATCAGTAACTACCCCTGTATTTTCAATAATTCCTGTAAACATGCCACAAATTTACTTTTTTTTATTATTTGGATTTTGAAATTTAAATATTTCTTCTATCTTTGCACTTCTAAAAAAAACTACCAAAGGAGGTATATCAAATGTTAATAATAGATTCTAAAGATTGCGAAAACATCGACAAGGCGCTTAAAAAGTATAAGAAGAAATTCGAAAAAAGCCGTGTGTTACTTCAGTTAAGAGAGCGTCAGGCTTTTATCAAGCCCTCTATCAGACGTCGTACAGAAGTTTTGAAAGCAGTTTACAAGCAGAATATTGCAAGTGGAAAAATAGACATTTAGTCTATTTGACACGTTCTTAATATTTTAAACTGATATCCAGTAACTTTGGATATCAGTTTTTTTTATGCCGCTAACCCATCCATCCAATATACAGGAGTTTCTAAATCACCTTACCTTTCAAAAAAGGTATTCCCCTCATACCATTGTTTCCTATCAGAACGATCTTACTAGTTTCTTTGATTTTATAGAAATAAAATTTGGCAGTACAAAAATCGATGAAATCAATGCTTCTTTTGTGAGAAGTTGGCTGGCGGAAATGAAAGAATCCGGCATGGAGTCTAAATCACTTAATCGTAAAATTTCATCCCTCAAGTCTTTTTTTAAATACCAGTTAAAGCAGGGTGCGGTACTGACTAGTCCAATGGCGACCATTATTTCACCCAAGGTAAAAAAGCGCTTGCCGCAATATGTTGATGAAAAAGATATTCATACCTTGTTTTCCCATGTTGAGTTTCCCGATAATTGGGAAGGGAAAACCCATTGGCTTTTGTTACAGCTTTTTTATAATACTGGAATGCGGCAGGCAGAGTTGGTAAACCTTCGAGAATCTCAGATTGACACCAGTAATAGGAATATTAAGGTGGTGGGAAAAGGCAATAAAGAGCGGGTGCTTCCAGTAAGTAAAGAGCTGATTTTATTAATCGAATCTTACCAGGAGGCTAAAAGAAACCAGTTTGATCATTTTGATAGTGCAGTTTTACTCGTTAATGCAAAGGGGAAAGGGTTATATCCAAAGTATGTTTATAATGTAGTAAGGCAATATTTATCATCGGTAACCACTATCGGTAAAAAAAGTCCCCATGTTTTAAGACACACATTTGCCACCCATTTAATGAATAATGGTGCGGATTTAAATGCAGTAAAAGAATTATTAGGTCATAGCAGCCTTGCTGCCACGCAGATATACACTCATAATACGATCGAGAAGCTAAAAGATGTGTATAAAAAAGCCCATCCCAAGGCCTAAGTCGCGCTATAGCCAATAATACAGCTGAAAATTTGTTTCGTAAAATGGCATTTCTTTTTTTGTAATTTAAGTTTGAATGAACTAACTTGTAAAGGTAAAATAAGAGGCTATTAAATCTAAATTATATCGCCTATGACTTTACAGGGTTGATTATTTTTCACACAATTGTTCACTCACTATAAAACTAGATCGCCATGAACGTAAACATTCAGACAGTGCATTTTGAAGCAGATTCAAAGTTAGTTTCTTACGTAGAAAAGAAAATCTCCAAGCTCCAGCAATTTCACGACAGGATAACAAAGGTGGAAGTGTATTTAAAGCTTGATAATGTAGTCCACAATATCAAGGATAAGGTAGCTGAGATCAATGTACATATCCCAAAGTGTGATATTTTTGTCAAGCATTCTTCAAAATCATTCGAAGAGAGTTTTGATGAGGCACTCGATTCAGTGATCCTTCAAATAAAACGAAAAAAAGAAATGCTCGCAGCATAGTAAAAGCCCCCATTTAGGGGGCTTTTTTATTGGGGTAAGGGTGGGGGCAACTTTAATTTTCAGTTTTTTTTAAAAAATCTATTTCAAAATTTCAGATTTAATCAAATATACCTACCTTTGCCATCCAAAAAATAAGGATGCCTGCTGGCTACCAATTTTACATGGACAGTTCTTATATGTAAGCCGAAGTAGCTCAGTTGGTAGAGCAGCTGATTTGTAATCAGCAGGTCGGGGGTTCGACTCCCTTCTTCGGCTCTGAAGATTTGAAATAAATAATAGTATTAGTTTCAAATATTTTTGGGTAGATGGCCGAGTGGTTAAAGGCGACAGACTGTAAATCTGTTCACGTAAGTGTACGTAGGTTCGAACCCTACTCTGCCCACATTTCCTTAACTCATTTGCAACAATGCAAATGAGCTAAGGAAAAGTTCTTTTAAATGTTGAATCATCTTAATTAGCGTAGCGCTAATTTTGCAAGCGGAAGTAGCTCATTTGGTAGAGCGATAGCCTTCCAAGCTATAGGTGGCGAGTTCGAGCCTCGTCTTCCGCTCTTTTATTACCTTCGGGTAAAAGGTTTAAGCCTTTGTAGCTCAGGGGTAGAGCACTTCCTTGGTAGGGAAGAGGTCGTGAGTTCGATTCTCACCAACGGCTCAAAAATGTTATTTGTTAAATAAAACCTTGATTTGGAGTCCTTCAGGGTAATATTTTTGATTAAGACTCATTTTAAAATAATAAAGTCCATGGTTACAGACGCTAAACGAAAACCGATTTTCAAAACAATTATTAAAAAATAAACAATGGCAAAAGAATCTTTCAAGAGGGATAAACCCCACTTAAATGTTGGTACTATCGGTCACGTAGATCATGGTAAAACAACACTAACAGCCGCTATAACCGATGTTTTGTCAAAAAGAGGTTTAGCGGAGAAAAAAAATTACGACGAAATTGATGGTGCTCCCGAAGAAAAAGAAAGGGGTATCACAATTAATACAGCTCACGTTGAGTATGCTACAGACGCTCGTCACTATGCTCACGTGGATTGTCCAGGTCACGCCGATTATGTGAAAAACATGATTACAGGTGCTGCCCAAATGGATGGTGCTATCTTGGTAGTTGCGGCTACCGATGGTCCAATGCCACAAACTAAAGAACACATTTTGTTGGCTCGCCAGGTTGGTGTACCTCAAATTGTTGTTTTCATGAACAAAGTGGATCTAGTAGATGATCCAGAATTATTGGAATTGGTTGAAATGGAAATTCGTGAGTTGTTAACTTCTTACGGTTTTGATGGCGACAATACTCCAATTATTCAGGGTTCTGCAACGGGCGCTTTGGCTGGAGACGAAAAATGGATTCAAAAAATCAACGATCTAATGGATGCAGTTGATAGCTATATTCCTTTACCTCCAAGATTAGTTGATTTACCATTCTTGATGAGTGTGGAGGATGTATTCTCTATTACTGGTCGTGGAACAGTTGCAACTGGTCGTATCGAAAGAGGTCGCATTAAAGTAGGCGAAGCGGTTGAAATCGTTGGTTTGATGGAAAAACCTTTAAACTCTGTTTGTACAGGTGTTGAAATGTTCAAAAAATTATTGGACGAAGGCGAAGCCGGAGATAATGCAGGTTTATTATTACGTGGTATTGAAAAAACCCAAATCCGTCGCGGTATGGTGCTTTGCAAACCAGGTTCTATTACTCCTCATACCGAGTTCAAGGGTGAAGTTTACGTATTAAGCAAAGAAGAAGGTGGTCGTCATACACCATTTTTCAACAAATACCGTCCTCAGTTTTATTTCCGTACTACCGATGTAACTGGTGAAGTTACATTGAATGCAGGAACTGAAATGGTGATGCCGGGTGATAACACATCTTTAAATGTTGTGTTGATTCAGCCAATCGCAATGGAAAAAGGTTTGAAATTTGCAATTCGTGAAGGTGGCCGTACCGTAGGTGCTGGTCAGGTTACCGAAATTGTAAAATAAGATAATCATTAGTATCTTTGGATAGAATTAGCTAATTAGCAAATTTGCTAATTAGCTAATTCGTTTATACGGACATGGTGCAACG
>JBIIVV010000210.1:0-5739 GCA_044339235.1 Ferruginibacter sp. | reverse complement strand
AAACAAATATTGTATCTCGTGGAATGGGAGGTATTTCGGCAGGGTATTCCGATTATCAAAGTATCAACTTTATTAACCCAGCCAGTTATAGTAATTTAAGGAGCACTATTTTTGAATTCGGGGTAGAATCGGACACGAGGGTATTAAAGAGTCTTTCTCCAGCAGCTAGGTATTCTGCAACCAATGCGGTTATCTCTTACCTGCAATTAGGCTTCCCAATAAAAATGAAAAATGCCAACAAGAAGAATATTTTTTGGGCAATGAATATGGGCCTTCGGCCGGTATCTAAAATTAACTATAAGATTTCACAGACAGAAAGATTGGCAGGGATAGATAGCATTGGAAAAATTTTTGAAGGTACTGGTGGCATTAACCAGGTTTATTTAGGGACGGCAATCAGCATCAAACATTTTAGCCTAGGTGTAAATGGTGGGTATATGTTTGGCAATAAAGACTATGGCACCCAACTAACTTTTAAAAATGATTCGGTTCAGTATGCCATGTCTTTTAATCAAACCAAATCAAATTTTGCAGGATTGTTTATTAACGGAGGAGTCCAATATGAGCATCGGATGCGGAGTAGTAAAACGAAACGCGAAAGTGTCCTTCGGTTTGGCGCTTACGGCAATTTAAAGCAATCAATGACAGCTACTAGAGATGTGGTGGCGGAAACAATTTTAACGGATGCTTCAGGCAATAAGTTCAGGATAGATAGTGTGTATGAAAAAAACACCAATGGTACAGTCATTTATCCCGCTTCACTTGGGATGGGGGTTACTTACCAAACTATGAACTGGCTATTTGGAGTTGATTTTGAAAGTACCCAATGGCAAGATTATCGGTTTTTTGGACAGACGGAATTGGTGCAAAAAAGCTGGAAGGTAAGAGTGGGCACTGAATATTACCCTTTAAAAGACAATACTTCGTTTAAGAAATATTTCAGTTTTGTAAAATACCGATTTGGCTTTTATTATGGACCCGATTATATAAAAGTAATCAATACCCTTCCCGAATTCGGGTTTTCATTTGGGGCAGCTTTGCCATTGAAATTGAGAAAAAGTTATTATGAAACACAAAGCTCCATATTAAATACTGCGATCGAGTTTGGAAGTCGTGGAGATAAGGATACCAATCTTCGTGAAAATTCCGTTCGCATAAGCGTGGGTTTATCTTTAAGTGATCTTTGGTTCGGGAAAGCGAAATATCAATAATCATTTTTATTAAAACATGTTTCTTAAATTATCTTATATAAATTTTTTAGCAGCCTTATTAATAGGCTGCTTTTTTTTAAATAGTTGTGAGAATGACATCAAGGCGATTAAAGAACTAGATGCAAAAAAATTAGGGGTAGAAGAGGCAAAAAAGGTGAAAGTAAATTATTCTATTGGAGGCAGAAAGAAAGCGGTATTGGTAAGCCCATTGATGTATCGGGTGCAGGATACAGTCCCCTACATTGAATTTCCTTCAACAATTCATGTTGATTTTTTTAATGCAGCAGGCATGGTGGAGAGCAAGCTTGATGCTAAATATGCAAAATATAAAGAAAGCCAAAGCAATGTTTTTTTAAAAGACAGTGTAAGGGTAATTAATGTATTGGGAGATACGCTTTATTGCAATGAACTGAATTGGGATTTAAAAAGAACCGGTGCAGAGTTTTATACTGATAAGCCAGTCCGTATCAGAACCAGATCCCAAATCATTGATGGAATTGGAATGGAAGCAAAACAAGATTTTAAGGAATGGCATATCATTCAACCGACCGGATTCCTGAAAGTTCCAGCTGCTCAGTTTCCAAATTAGACCAATCGCTCAATACCCATCTCCTTACTGGAAATCATTTAATCATCAGTCAATTCTATGTTTGTAAATCATTGAGCTGACAAAAATGTAACAACTTATTAAAATGGCTACCATTACTGTATACGGAATACCCAATTGCGACACCGTAAAAAAGACGCTTGACTGGTATAAGAAAAAAAATATCCAAGTTGATTTTTTTGATTATAAAAAATTTGGCATTCAACCAGAGAAGCTTGCTGAATGGTGTATAGCGGTAGGTTGGGAAGTTTTGCTGAATAAAAAAAGTACTACCTGGCGGAGTTTGCCTATTGAAGAACAGCAGTTGGTAAACAATGAAAAACTGGCCATACAGCTGATGGTACAATATCCCAGCATTATCAAGCGGCCGGTAATAGAGATGAATGGTAAAGTAATGGTTGGCTTTAATGAGAATTACTTTACCTCATAAAGGCAATTATTTGCTATTTGCCAATGTCTTCTTATTTCCTTTTACCATCAAAACAAATGGCACGCATATCATAAAAATAACTCCTAGGTAAAAGAACACATCCATATAAGAAAGTACAGCAGCTTGTTTGGTAACAATATGGTCCATTGCTGAATAGCTACTTTTTAAAGCAGCATCTGAATTAATTCCTTTACTGATAAAGCTATGTTGTATCGCTTTTACTCTTTGTTGAACAGATGGATTATTGACGTCTAGCTTGCTAACAAGCGCACTTCTATGAATCATATTTTGCCTGGCCATGAAAGTAGTAATTAATGCTACCCCAAATGACCCTCCTAACTGCCGCATCATTCCTGTAAATGCAGCACCCTGACCTATTTGCTGTCCCTTTAAAGTGGAAAGCGATAATGCTGTTATGGGAATAAATAGCATCCCCATACCTAGTCCACGAACGATCAGCATCCAGAAAAATGAACCGGAATCAGTGTCGGGGCTGACTACAAAATACCCCCAAAAAGTAAAGATTGAAAACAGTACCATTCCCCCTGCTACCAAGTATTGCTGCGGAACTCCTTTTTGCAATAATTTGCCAATCATAGGCATCATGAATGCAGTGGTTAATGCAGCTGGGACCATTAGCATACCTGCCTGCTGAGCTGTCCAACCTAGAATGGATTGGGTATATAAGGGGATGATAAAGGTAGAGCCATACAATCCAAATCCCATAATGAATGACAGGATAGTACCTGCTCTTAAATTGCCATTTTTTAGTACCCGCAATTCCACAATTGGACTTTTGTAACTAGTTTCTCGCCAGATAAAAAAGAATAAACCTAAAACTGCAGCAACAGCAAGGTATATAATTACATTGCTGTTAAACCAGTCATCATCCTGACCCTTTTCAAGTACATATTGCAGTGAGCCTACAGTGATGGCTAACAACCCAATGCCCAGCCAGTCAATATCACTCGCCATACTTTTTTCACCGTATTTTGGACTGCGTACAAACTGAAGCGTTAGTAAGGTGGCGATAACACCAATGGGGATATTGATATAAAAAATATAAGGCCATGAAGCATGGTCTACAATATAACCTCCTAATGGCGGCCCTAATGTGGGACCAATGATTACCCCCAATCCATAAATGGCTTGCGCCATACTTCTTTTGGCAGGAGGATAACTTTCTGTAATGATGGTTTGGGATGTAACCAATAGGGCGCCACCACCAATTCCCTGTAAAAAACGGTAGAGCACCAGCTCCCAGATACCCGATGCATTTCCACATAAAAAAGAGCATACGGTAAAGAGGATAATGGAGGCTGCAAAATAATTTCGTCGGCCAAATTGTTGGGAAAGCCAGCTTGTCATTGGAACAATGATTACATTGCCAATAGCATAGGCGGTAATCACCCAAGCTACCTCAGTTAAAGTAGCTCCCAGACTTCCTCGCATATCATTGAGTGCAACATTTACAATGGTGGTATCTACAATTTCCAACAGTGCACAGAATATGGCAGTGATTGTGATGATCACCCTTCTTGATCCATATTCTACCAAAGAATCCATTTGTTGCATACTATATTTTTTAACCCAATTTGTTAAGAAGCAGTAATAAAAAAATTAAATTTTGCACTCCATTTTCTTTTAGGTAAAACTGGTTAATTGAGTGCGAAAGGTCATTTTTTAAAGGTGCACATCCACCGCTACATTCATACCGGGTCTTAATTGTTTGACGAGTGAATCAGATGGATTGACAAACTCAATCTTAACAGGTAAGCGCTGCACTACTTTCACGAAATTTCCACTGGCGTTGTCCGGAGGCAATAATGCAAAGCGTGAGCCCGTAGCCGGCGAGAAAGATGTAAGCGTTGCATCAAAAGAGTGACCTGGAAAAGCATCTGCAAGTACCGTCACCTTTTGACCCACCCTCATTTTTTCAAACTGTGTTTCCTTAAAGTTGGCGATAATCCAAATATCCTTGCTCAAAACAATACTGAATAGGGATTGTCCTGGTTGCAAAAATTGTCCTTCCTGAACATTTACTTTTGACACCAAACCTGTTGCCGGGGCAACTACTACGGCATAGGAAAGATTAAGTTGCGCATCTGCCACATCTACCTGGCGCTGTTTGATTATAGCCCCTGCAATTGCTACTTGTGATGAAGTGGCATTGCTCTGAGAAGTGACCGCAGCAGTTTGTTTTGACACTTGGTTTTTTTGTTGAACCAAGATCTGTAATTGCTTTTCTGCTGTTTGTTTTGCAGCAAGTGCCTGCTCAAATTGTTGTTGGGTAATCGAATGGTCTTTGATCAGGTTATCATAGCGGTTGTAATCTTGGGTGGCTCTCCACAAAGCAACTTTAGCAGCATCAATTTGAGCATCCACTGTTGAGATACCAGATTGGGCACTTGCGATAGAAGCCTTTGAAGCATCGGTGGTATTGATAGCAGCGAGCAAGTTGGTTTGTGCAGTTGCCAATGAAGCTTCGGCTTGTTGTAATTTTAATGCAAGATCTCGGTCATCCAGTATGAATAGGGTATCTCCTTTTTGGACTGCTTGGTTGTCTTTTACCCGCACTTCTTTTACAAAACCCGCTACTCTAGGTATTACTGGGCTTATATTGGCTTCTATTTGAGCATCGTCTGTATCTTGATGATGAAGGTTATATTGGTATTTGGAAATACCAAACCATCCACCAGCTATCACGAGGGTTATCAATACGATTGCGAAGGCTTTGCTTTTCTTTTTTGGAGCTTCGGTTATTATTTTTTCAGATGGCATGGTTGAATCTTTTGTATTTGGTTGCATAAAATGTCTTTTATTGTTGGGGGTAAATATTTTATAGAGTAGTTAAAATTCCAGCAGTTTGCAATAATTTATTGAAGGCAACTACTGCATCTGCAGAAGCCCCCACTAGCATAAGTTTGGTTTGTAATGCTGCTAAATCTGCTTCCAGTAAATCAGTCGCGGTAGCGAGCGAATTGTTATATTTATTTTTTATGATTCGGAAATTTTCTGTAGCCTGTTCCACTGCCTTTTGATATACTTCTATCTTTTTTTGACTCAACAAATAACCTTGATACGCCTCATTTACCTGAAGCCGAATATGATCACCGAGTATTAATTCGCTAGCAGCTACTTGCTGTACCCTAGCTCCTGCCGCTGCTATTTTTGTTTTGGTCTTCCATAAGGAGGAAAGATTGTATTGAACACCTAACCCCACATTGACTGCATTGGTGATGGTTAAAAAGCCGGGAATATTTGCTGCGATATAGCCACCTGTTACTGCTACACCTGGATAGTAATCTGCTTTGATAGATTTTACCCCTAGCTCGGCAATTTTTTTATGCAGCGCTAGTGATCCAATTTCTTTTCTATCTACCAATGCCTGTTGCTCATATTCTTCCATAGATTTTGCCTTAGTTGATTTTATTAAGCTGGCAGAATCAGGAATTAGATTGGTTTGTTCTGGTAAGCCGAGCATTAATGCC
>JBIIVV010000209.1:0-5744 GCA_044339235.1 Ferruginibacter sp. | reverse complement strand
TCGGCGCAAGGTGGAAGCAGCAGCTTTTCATTATTTTTTATGGGTGCCATGATTTTGGTATTCTGGCTTTTTATGATTCGCCCCCAAGCTAAAAAGGCCAAGCAACAAAAAACTTTTATTACCGATCTTAAAAAAGGCGACAAAGTAGTTACCATTGCAGGTATTCATGGCTCTATCAACAAAGTGAATGAAGATGGTACACTTAGTTTAGAAGTAAGTCCGGGAAGTTATTTGAAAATTGAAAAAAGTACCGTAAGCATGGAAATGTCTGCTGGTCTTAATAAAGCAGTGGCTGAGACCAAGTCTTAATTTCCCAGTTTCGATAGGGAAACTAGACGCTTAATTAATTGAGATTGACTGATTTTCCATTGCAGAATGTTTACAGTATTGAATGGATTATAAAAACCGGTCGTTTCAAAACGACCGGTTTTTTATACACCTACATACATTAAATTGTTGAACCCAGCAGCTGAGATTATCAATCTGATCACATTATTTATAAAAAAACAATGGGTGAATATTTAAAAATCAGCTTATTGGGTAACCAATCGAATATAATCAACCGCTCTCCCACTATAAGCATTTATCTATGATTTTAAAAGTTGGCATTACTGGTGGTATTGGCAGTGGGAAAACTACGATTGCGAAAGTTTTTGAAGTACTGGGTATTCCTGTATACTATGCAGATGACGAAGCTAAAAGGCTGATGAATGAAGATGAAATACTGAAGGAGAAAATACAATATCATTTTGGAAAAGAATGCTATTTGGATGGAACGCTGAATAGGAAATGGCTTTCTAATTTGGTTTTTAACAATGACGAAAAGCTTTCACTGCTCAATAGCATTGTTCATCCGGCTACCATATTGGCTGCCCAAGTTTGGATGCAGCAACAAACGACTCCCTATGCCTTAAAAGAAGCGGCACTTATTTTCGAAACTGGTTCACAGCAACAACTCGATTATGTCATAGGTGTTTTCACCCCCGTTCCAATGCGAATTCAAAGAGTAATACAGCGTGACGGTCTAAGCCGAGAAGAAGTAAAAAATAGGATGGACAAACAAATGGAAGAAACCACCAAAATGCGCTTATGCGATTTTGTTATTACCAATGATGAACAGGAATTAGTGATTCCCCAGGTTCTTGCCATTCACGAAACCTTGCTCTCTAAGGTTAACATATCCTAACACAGGCAAGACTACTGTACCCAAAATTCCTCCTGCAGCTGATATAATCTCCTAGAATATTGAGGAAAAATCTCTCTACGATACAATCATCTAATTTAAACAGGTAATAATTTAAAAATAAATCCAGGATTTTCAACCGATATATACAGATAACCGTCTGGTCCCATTATTACATCCCTGACTCTGCCAATATTTTTCAACAACAATTCTTCCCCTACTACTTTTCCATCCTTCATTTTGCAACGATTGAGGTACTTAAATCTAAGGGATCCTACCATTAGGTCGCCTTTCCAAGCTTTGTACCGATCACCTTCTACAAAAGTCATTCCACTAGGAGCAATAGAAGGTAACCAATAATGCAAGGGTTGTTCCATTCCTTCCATTGCAGTTTTGTCACTGATAATTTTGTTATCGTAATTGATTCCGTAACTGATCACCGGCCAACCATAATTTTTACCAGCACCAATAATATTAATTTCATCTCCTCCCCTTGGGCCATGTTCAATCTCCCAAATTTGTCCATTGGATTTGTTCAACATTAGGCCTTGCGGATTACGGTTACCGTATCCAAAAATGGTAGGCTTAGCACCAGGTGTATTTACAAATGGATTGTCAGCAGGAACTTTCCCCTCATCGGTGATGCGATGGATTTTACCCAAGTCGTTGGTGATTGATTGCGGATTTACTTTTTCATTTCCTCTTTCCCCTACTGAAAAATACAGGAACCCATCCTTGCCAAAAACCATGCGAGAGCCATAATGATGGCGGGTTTTTGAATAAGGAAGGGCCTCAAAAATAACCTTTTGCTCTTCAAGTTTATCCCCATTTAGCTTTGCACACATAATGGCAGTAGTGCCTAATATAGCCCCATCCTCCCGTTTAACAGCAGAATAGGAAATATAAATCAGTTGATTTTTCTTGAAATTGGGATGTAAAATAATATCTAGTAAACCTCCCTGACCTTCCGCTAAAACCTCGGGTACACCACTGATTAGATGCATTGATTTATCTTTAGCAACCCGATAAATCTTTCCAGATTTTTCAGTCATCAGTATTTCACCACTAGGTAAAAAAGTAAAGCCCCAAGGACTTGATACCCCTTTCACAATTGTATCAAGCTTAATATGCTGTTCTTCTGAAGTAAATACATTACTTGAAGGAGGGACTTTGCCAAAATCATACCGCTTCAATCTAGTGATCCCACCGGATATATATTCAGATAAATCAGCGATTTGATCATCGGGTAATATCGACCCAAAGGCTGGCATTCCTTTTTCTGAATACCCTTGCTTGATACCCTTAAATAAATTCTCACTGGTACTGCCGTATTTCCAAGCGCGATCTACAAAAGCATCCACTTTTTCTCCATGACATTTTCCGCAAAGATTTTTATAATTCATTGCCGCCTTCGCAGAATCGGCTAGCTGCTTTTTAGTGTGAGCAATAATAATATTATTATTTCCCTTCATTTGAACAAAGGAAAGGCAAACAAAAGCTGCAAAAAGAGAAAAAATCAAATACTTAATCATAAAAAAATATTAAAAATGATAGGCGATCAACCTGATTTATTTAGGGGAACAATAACAAATCTACTTAAAAAACCAGATTTACAATCTGGATGTAGAAAAAAATGAAGATTTTATTTATTAAAAGTTGACCGCATAGCAGTAAACATTCCTTGTGTTGACCAAGTACCGGGAACAATCATCCTGCGAATAGTATGAAGTGGCTCTGTAGAATCTCTTTTGGTAGACAAAATAAATGCCAACTGATAACCTCTACTTTTTAACTCGGGAATAGCTGCCTTATTCCACAAACCAAATGGATATGCAAAATATTTCACCGGCTTACCGGTTATCGCTTCCAACTGTTTTGTAGGTTTTGAAAGCTGTATATCCCAATCTGTTCCAGCATATTTTGTAACCATATGATGATCCCAGGTATGTGCAGCAATTACATGACCACTATCTGATAAATTTCTGATCTGTTCCTTCGTCATATAATTGGGGCGATTAATAGCAACTGTCATAATAAAAAAGACGCCCCTAAAACCAAACTTCTGCATCTCTGCTGCTCCAATCGAATATTGCTCCCCATCCGTATCGTCAAATGTAATCATAACTGGTTTGGGTGGCAACACACCGTTGTACAACAAATAATCATATAATTGATCGGGCAAAATAGAAGTAAAGCCACTATCAGAAAGCGCTTTCATTTGAGATGCAAATGAGGAGGGACTCACGGAATAACTCTTCATATTCTCACTATCTCTAGGCTTGGCATCGCGGATATGATGATAGCACAAAACGGGCACTTCTTTTTTTGAAAGAATGGTAGCAAGATCGGCCATTGACTTTTTGTTTAGAGAAGCAACAACATTATTTGAACTGTCTGCTATTTTTTCATTTTTACTTCCAGTACCTGGAGAACAAGCAACCAATAAAGAAAGTACAATCAGTAAGGGTATATAATTTTTATTCATAAAAAAGACAGTCGGTATTCAATTATTGATATTGGATGTAAATAGGCTTAGGGGTAAACAGTAGCAATTCCTGGGGAGTATACATGCCGCTGGTCTTGACTTTATTATCGTTTTTATAAAAAAGTTTAAAGCCAGTAAACTGAACTGGTTCCCTATAAATATATCTGAGGTAAGTGGATCTTTTTAAATACTTTTCTCCAAATCCGTCCATATCCATTACTACCTGAACTTCTGGAAGTTTTTTGATATTTTCATATCCGGTAACCATCCCCTGGGTAAATCGGTGCACTACTAATATTTTAGGAGAAAGGTGGTTTTTACGTACAATTTGGGCTAAAAAGTCAATAGCGCTATTGATGTCATCTGAATTAAATGTTCCAATTTTTGAGCCGGGCACTTCCCCATTTTTCATAGAGAATTCAGGATCGATTCCAAAATGAACATTGGGCAATGAAAGGTACTTTTCAAAAGTTGCTATTTCCTCTTTTACAGAACTATGGCCCACTTGAATATCCAAAAATGTTAACGCATTGATTTGCTTTGCCCAACTGATAATGGTATCGATCTGGTGAAAAGGCATTCTCAGGCGATACTTTTTATCTTTTCCAGGTGCACCCTGGGCAGTAATTGCCACATAATGAAGGGCAGGGATGACATGAACAGCTGTATCAGCTGCCTGCCAGTTAGCCACTTCTTTCAGTAATTTTTCCAACATCAAATCCTTGGGAAGCTCACCCAAAATACCCATTTTTTTAGAAAATAAATTACCATAAAATGCTACAATTCGATTGTAGGGTAACAATGCTCCAGATAAAGGATAAGGAGCTTTAACAGGCCATTTACCCGTAGAGTCAAAATTACATAATGCCTGCATTTTTTTATTGTAAATAGCCGTATCGATGGGCGCTCTAGTTGATTTTGATAGGTCATTTAATGGGGAATCCTTTTTCTTGCTATTTTTAATAGTATCTACTTTTCCAACATCATTGCAACCAGAAGAGCATAGGAAATAACATGAAAACAAAAGGCAAAAAAAGCATTTAGCAAAAATTTTATTCATAAAATATTCAATGGGTTAATTATAATACAAAAATAGCTCATAAATAACTATTTCTAAAGTAAATCATTGGGTTTAACGGATATTTATTTAATCAATAACAACAAAGGGACTTGTTACTATCAATTGATAAAATAAGAAAACGACATTCTTATTTTAATACAATAATTATCCCCTTCAAATAATATCAACCATGGACTAAAAAGTTGCTGTAATGACCAATTCCATTTTCTTGAATGTAAAAACAGCCCCTGCTTTTTTATTAAACACCTGTTTTGCTATAGGAGCAAGGGGTGAAACTAAATACAGCTCAATGCCTTCAAAATTTATTTTTCCCAAACCCGCAGCAATAAAAAAAGCAAAATCCTTACAAAAAATAATACTGCCAATTTTTATATTGTCATATAGTTTATCGCAGTCAACACTTAACAAAGCTTCCAACTCTTGCTGATTAGCCAACAATTGACGGGAATACATATCTTTTTCTAAATGACTCATAGCCCTTGAAGTTTCATATTTATCCCCTGCACTACTTTTTTCTTCCGCATTGGCAGCAGACTGTGCATTTTCAATTGCTAATGCAGTAGCAGCAATGCGTTGTTCTATCATTTCAACGCACAGCTTTAGTAGCCTTTTCTTATAATTGACTTTTTCAATATTGGTATGTAATTGTTTCAATAATAGAATTTAGGAGGATTCAAAAAAATAATAAACCGGGTTTAATAAATACTACAAATTTATCTGCTAATAATGAAATTTTAGACAAATTGGCGATTTAAAACAAATGAACTTCATTCGTCAAGGTGGAAGTAATCAGTGTGATTTTTTACTTTTATGCGAACCTTCGCAAATGACTCAAAAAGACTCCATTTAACGGAATCTGATTTTTTATGTAGATTTGTTAAGAGAGCTAAATTATAAATATAAAAAAAGATTTAAATGAAAAAATACATATTGGTGATATGCAGCTACTTCACTGTAACAATTGCAATAGGCCAACAATCAGATAGCCAGTTGAA
>JBIIVV010000208.1:0-5755 GCA_044339235.1 Ferruginibacter sp. | reverse complement strand
CTTTCATTGCATTACTTACTACCATGTCCATTACCCGCTCCGCATAAGGTCTGGATAAATCATTTAATTCTTCGATCTTGCTGTGAACCAAATCTTTATCATTCATAGTAAGCGCTAGCTGCAATGCTTGCATAGCCGCGGCGGTAAGTACCAGCTCTTGTTTGGTCAATAAGGCAGCATTTTTTTGAATAAATTTTTCGGTGGTCGATAATAATTGTTCGCCTTCTGTACTTGCTTCCACCAGTGCCCTAGTTGCAATATCTTCCTTTGCATGAGTGATGGAATCCAACAACATTTGCTCCAATGTATCATCGGTTAAATCCAGCTGAGACCTTACTTCAATACTTTGCGCTACGCCACTGCGCAACTCCTTGGCTTTAACCACCAATATACCATCCGCATTCAGTAAAAAACTCACTTCCACTTTAGGTAATCCCGCGGGCATTCCTGGAATGCCCGTTAAATTAAATTCAGCTAGTTTCCGATTATCTTTCACCATATCCCTTTCCCCCTGAAATACCGATATTTTTATCCCTCCTTGGCCATCCTTATAGGTAGTATACTGTCGGGCAATAGAATGGGGAATTTTAGCATTCCTTGGAATCAATACATCCATCAGTCCACCCATTGTTTCTATCCCTAATGAAAGCGGTGTAATATCCAAGAGTAAAAATTCTTTATTATTTCCTGCCAAAATATCCGCTTGGATGGCTGCTCCCAGAGCAACCACTTCATCTGGATTCACTGTATCATTGACCTGTCTGCCAAAAAATTGGCTAACCCGCTCCTTTACAAATGGAACCCTAGTTGAACCACCTACCATTACCACTACCTCAACAGCGCTAGCTTGCAATGAAGCATCTTTTAATGCAGCTTTACATGAACCGATGGTTTTAGCGATCAAGGGCTCAATCAGTTCATTAAAAATAGAGCGCGTAATAACGAGCTTATCTCCATTGAGTTCCTCTTCAAAAACATCATTGCTAGATAAAAATATTTTGGCTGCTTCCGCCTTCAATCGAATAGCCTGTGCCAATTGTTGATTCAACCTAAGCTCTTCTTCTGTTATTCCTGATTGCTGCAACCAATACTTAACAATCAAATTATCCATATCATCACCCCCCAAATAGGTATCCCCATTGGTAGCAAGTACTTCAAAAATACCATTGCTGATTTTTAAAATAGATACATCAAATGTTCCACCACCTAGATCATACACAGCAATTGTTTTCTCCACCGACTTGTCTAACCCTAGTCCATAAGCGAGACTTGCTGCAGTGGGTTCGTTAATAATGCGCAATACATCTAAGCCAGCTAACTTACCGGCATCTCTAGTTGCTTGCCTTTGTGCATCATTGAAATATGCTGGAACCGTAATAACCGCCTTGTTGACCGCTGTCTTTAAAATGTGCTCTGCTCTTTGTTTTAATTCCTTTAAAATAAAAGACGAAAGCTCTACGGGAGAATAAAATTTATTTCCAACCTGAACTTTTACAAGGCCTTCCTTATTATCATCTATTACCTTGTATGAAAAAAAAGAAGCATTGTCCTTGATATCGTTATAGGATTTTCCAATCAGCCGCTTCGCTGAAAAAATGGTATTTTGAGGTGCTGTAATCAATTTTTCCCTTGCAGCTTCTCCAACGGTAATATTTCCATATTCATCAAAATAAATAACAGAGGGTACCAATGAAGCGGTATTGTGCTCCTTTAATGCAATAGGCTTTTTTGTATCGGGGTGTATGACAGATACTAAACTATTGGTGGTGCCTAAATCAATGCCCACAATAATTTCCTCTTTCTGCAAACTGCCGGTTGCTATATTGATTCCAATCTTTGCCATACAATCAATTCCCTGGTTAAAATGTAATAAAATGAATTATTTTAGGATTGCAAAAATAACAATTAAAGCAGGTGGATGGTTATTGAGATGGCTCCTAGCCTTTCGAAATAGGAAATTAATTCCTTCAAATTTGAGCTGCTGTCAGAAAGCTTTTGAACAGTTAAGCTAAAGAAATGCAAATAAGTGATTGCGCTATTTTACCTTTTTGATCACCTCTACTTTGACTTTCACTAGTCCGTAAGAGATAAATCCCAATTTTTTGGCCGCTTTTTTTGAAAGATCCACCAAACGGTGCATCTTGGGATGTAGCCGGTCATTTACTACCACCTCTACAAATTTGCCATTTAAAAGATTGGTAACCTTTAGCCATGTGCCTAATGGCAAAACATTGCATGCACAGGTCATTTTATCCTGACTGAATATTTCCCCACTTGCAGTAGGTCTTCCATTAAATTTATCTGCATAAAAACTTGCCACTCCATATCTAATATCTCTAGACGATGAATGACTTGCCTTCTTATTTTGCTTGACTTTTTGTTGAGCAGTTGATAGGGAACAATAAAAAAAACTGACAATAACCAATATACAATACAAAGGTTTATGCAGTCCACTTGATTTAAACAATAATTTATTCATACAAATTAATTAGAAATTGTAACAACTTCCCTGGAAATACTTTCATCCATTCAACCAATTGCCTAAATTAAAATCAATTGAAATAACAGTGCTTATCCCCTGGGATTTCCACTGTTATTTCAATTGCAACTATATTTTTGATCAGTTGATGGTTCGAGTAATTTGTTGCTCCAATATCATTAAGTCTGCTAGCACAAATGCAGTAACTGCTTCCAAAACAACGGGAACTCTCAATGCAATGCATAAATCGTGCCGTCCTTTAACAGAAAAATCTTCAACCATACCTGTTTCAACATTTATAGTTTGCTGCACCTTGGGAGTCGAAGAAGTGGGCTTGATGGCAATTCTGAACACTAGTTCATTACTGTTGGTGATCCCCCCCACTATACCTCCTGCATGGTTGGTAGTAGTTTTGCCATCCATACGCTCAATAGAATCATTGTGGTCGCTACCAAACATCTTGGCCGCAGAAAACCCTGTTCCAAATTCTATACCCCGCACAGCAGGAATTGAAAATACGGCATGACTGATCAAAGATTCAGCAGAATCAAAAAATGGCTCTCCCAATCCAATTGGCAGGCCGTTTACTTTGCACTCAACAATTCCGCCAATCGTATCCTTTGCACCAATTGCCTTTTGTAAACCCTTTTCAATATCGACTTCACCACCAATTTCAAGAATAGTTGCTTCCACTTTTATGGTAGCCAAAAGTTTTTTTGCAATCACACCGGCTGCAACCAAACAAACGGTTAATCTACCGCTGAAATGACCCCCACCCCTATAATCTTCGTAGCCGCCAAATTTTCTAGATGCTACAAAATCAGCATGCCCAGGTCGAGGGACAGCCCTTTGTTTTTCATAATCGCCACTTCTTGTATTGGTATTGTCGAACAAAATTGTAATAGGCGCACCGGTAGTCTTACCATTAAAAACCCCATTCATAATTTTGGGTAAATCAGCTTCCACTCTTGGCGTTGTGCCTTTTGCACCTGCTTTCCTTCGATTAATATCCACAGTGAAATCCTCCACCGCTAACGGAAGGCCAGCGGGACATCCATCCACATTAATACCTACACACTCTCCATGTGATTCACCAAAAATGCTTACTCTGAAAATTCGACCGAAACTATTCATACTATTTGTATCCCCTAAGCGGGTTTTAAATTAAAAATATTGAAAGACCGTTCTTGAATAAAGCAATAGAATATAAATCCTAATTAACAACTGCACCCATTTTTTTCAGGTCAGCATAGAAACTAGGATAACTTTTATTGATCGCTTCCGCTTCTTCAATGAAAGTTTCTCCAACTGCCCCTAATGCTGCAACAGCACAGGCCATCGCAATTCGATGGTCATGATGCGAATGCACGTTAGCAGCAGTAACTCCAGTTCCACCCTTTACTAACATGAGGTCATCCTGTAGGGTGATATCAATGCCCATTTTACCAAATTCCGCTTGCAGGGTTAAACCACGGTTGCTTTCTTTGTGAGCCAAACGACTTACCCCCTCAATAACCGTTGTTCCTTCACAAAAAGCAGCCAGTGCCACCAATGGAGGAAACAGATCTGGGCAATCTGTAGCATCAAAATGAAAGGCCTTCAATTTACCTGGGGCGATAACAATTTGATCTTCCGCTATTGAAACTACTGCTTCAGCCATTGTTAAAGCTCGTAAAATAGCCTTATCCGCCTGAGAAGAAAAAACATTTAATCCTTTAACAGTAATCTCTCCAGCTACTGCACCTGCAACCAACAAAAAAGCTGCTCCACTCCAGTCTCCTTCTACAGTATAGCTGATGGTTTCATGAGTAGATTTACTTTTTGGGTGAATTTCAAAAGATTCGTACTGATGGTTAATCACAGAATAACCGAAATGATTCATCACCTGCAAAGTAAGGTCAATATAGGGCTTACTCTTTAAATTGGTTACTGTTATCGTAACTGGCTTTGTAGCCGCCTTACCATAAGCCATTAGTAGGCCAGTTAAAAACTGGGAGCTCAATGATCCATCAATGGTAATGTCAACCGGCTTCAAAGGTCCTTTTATTTTAATAGGCAGCTTTCCTTTGTTGGATTCAATTGTAATCCCAAGTACAGGAAATATTTCATCAAAAAAATCCATTGGTCGCAATAATAAGCTACCCGATCCATTGATGATTATTTCTTGCTCGCTTAATGCAGCTATTGGGGCAAACATGCGAATTCCTAAACCACTTTCTCCACAATCCATTGACCCTGAAACAGGCTCTACTCCTTTACTTTCAATGACCAACTGGTTGTTTTGCTGATCATTCACAATTGCTCCCAAATTAGCTATAACACCCAGTGCAGCAAGATCATCATTGCTTCTTCCTGGATTGCCAATATGCGTTTCACCATCATTTAACAGTGCAGCAGCACAAGCCCTTTGCATAGAACTTTTGGAAGTAGGTGCATTGATGGTTCCTGAAATTTTACCTGGTTGTATTTTTACTATCACCTTATAAACTTTGAATAATTAAATCCTGTAACTGCACCATTGGAATAGGGCAAACAACGGCTTCGCCAATTTTGTTTAACAAAACGAAATTCATTTCTTTGCCAGCCCTTTTCTTATCCATCTTCAATATTTCCCAAATCTTTACCCAGTCAATTTTTAGTTGAGTAGGAAGGTGGTATTTTTCTATTAGTCGAGCCAGCCTTTCCTTTTCGGTTGTTGAAAAATGATTGATTGTAACGGATAATGAACTAGCTGCCATCATTCCAATACTGATAGCATGACCATGAAGCAATTGATAATTATTTTCGATGGCATGACCAATAGTATGACCAAAATTAAGTAGCTTTCTATCTCCTTGCTCAAATTCATCTTCAACAACTACGGCTGTCTTTATCCCTACATTTTTCTTTACCAGATTGCTTAACTTAATCCCATCGGATTGGAAATTTTCCAATGTTTCACTTTCTAATAATTCAAAAAGCGAGCGATCTTTTATACAGGCATGTTTGATTATTTCTGCGAAGCCATTCACCCAATGCTCATTGGGAAGGGTTTGTAAAAGGGAAAAATCAAATAGTAAAAATTCTGGTTGCTTGATAAGCCCTACCAGATTTTTATATACGCCCACATCTACCCCATTCTTTCCGCCAATAGAAGCGTCTACCATTGCTAAAATTGTAGTGGGTACAAATCCGAATTTGAGCCCCCGCATATAAACACTCGCAGCATAGCCGGTAATGTCAGTTACAACACCTCCCCCCACCCCTACGATAAAGGTTTTACGGTCGGCCTCTAAA
>JBIIVV010000207.1:0-5758 GCA_044339235.1 Ferruginibacter sp. | reverse complement strand
TATGTGATTCATCAGCTAGACAGTGTAGAAGAAAATATTGAGGCTTACAAAAATCGTGAATCCTTGTACAATGTAGGAACACAAGGAGAATTATACCTTACCAAAGTGCGTGAATTGGACAATAAAAAAGGAGAAGTCAATTTACAATTGGAAATATTGGATGATACCCGTGACTATGTATTGAGCAAGGGTAGGAGACCTGGTACGGTTCCTTCTTTGTCGCTGCTAACGGATGCCACCTTGAGTGGGCTTTTAAATGATTTGTATAAAGCAGAGTACGATCTTGAAAATGCATCCCGAATAACGGGTGAGAATAGTGAACCAGTGCTACAGGCAAAAGCCAAAATAAGTAGGTTGAAATCCGATATGTTGGAAAATATAGTCACCATCAAAAATAATCTGGTAACCGTAAAAAATGATATCAGCAAAAATATAGCCCTCAACAATGGGTTGCTGCAGATGGTGCCTCAAAAGGAAAGGGGCTTATTAGAAATTAGCCGACAACAGGTAATTAAAAATAATATTTATTCCTATCTATTGCAAAAACGAGAGGAGACGGCTATCTCCTCCGCCTCCACTGGCGCAGACTTAAGGGTCATTGAAACACCCGCTGTGATTGGTCCTGTAACACCTGTGGCAAAGAATTTTTATCTCACAGGTTTTATCGTTGGCTTATTGGCCGCTGTTTTCATGGTATTATTGAAAGAACAATTTAAGAGCAAAGTGTTGTTTCGCGATGATATTGAGGATAAAACGACCGTTCCTTTTGTAGGGGAAATCGTTCAGGCAAATACCAAAATCCCCATTGTTATACGTGAAGGAAAAAGAACCGTTATTGCTGAGCAGTTTAGGGCCTTGCGGACAAATCTTTCCTTTATGGGATTGAATGATTTGAATAAAACAATATTGGTTACCTCCAGTATTTCAAGTGAGGGAAAAAGCTTTATCGCCATTAATCTCGCAATCAGTTTTACCCTAACCGGCAAAAAAGTAGCCTTAATGGAATTGGATCTCCGAAAACCAAAGCTGAGTAAATTAATGAATGTACCAAGGGATCCGGGTATATCCAACTACGTGGTTGGAAAAGTAAGTATTGATAAAATTATAAAGGAAACCTCCATTCCTAATCTGTATATTATTCCAGCTGGTGCTATTCCACCTAATCCAACTGAATTGATTGGTAAACCAGCTTTTAGTAAAATGATGGAGCAAATCAAGGATCAGTTTGATTATATATTTATTGATACAGCTCCCATCGGCCCAGTAACAGATGCCCAATTATTAAAGGACTATGCGGATGTAACCTTATACGTGATAAGGCATGATCGCACACCTAAGATATTTCTGAAAATGATCAATGAATTGAATCAACAGAAAAAATTCAACAATATGTGTATTGTTTTTAATGGGGTAAAAAAGCGCGGAATCAATATGGGGCATCTAGGTAATGGATATGGATACGGATATGGATACGGTTATGGATATGGATATGGCTACAGCTATGGCTATGCCATAGATGATAATGAGGATAGTTTACCAGCATGGAAGTTGATATGGGAAAAAGGCAAGCAGATAGTAAAAGGTTAGTAAAGCAGTTGTTTTTATAAAGAATTGAGGGTTCGGTAAATTGGGGTAATGATAAATTGAAAGTAGCCAAATGTTCTGCTTTTAAGTTATTTTTACCGCCAATGAACAAAGGATACAATATATATAATCATTTAAAGATGTTCTTCAGTCTAAACGTATGTGACTGAGGGTAAGCAACGCTATATTATGGAGACAAATAATTTACATTGGTTTGCAGTTTATACCAAGCCAAGATGGGAAAAAAAGGTAGCTGGATTACTAGATCAGGATGGTATTGAAAACTATTGCCCCCTTAATAAAGTGGTAAAGCAGTGGAGCGATCGTAAAAAAATTGTGTTAGAACCCCTTTTCAAGTCTTATGTCTTTGTAAGGGTGAAGGATACAGAAAAGTGGGACCTAAAAAATATTAACGGAATACTCAATTTTGTCTATTGGCTGGGTAAGCCTGCTAGAATAAAAGATGAGGATATTTTTACAATCAAGAAATTCTTAAATGAATTTTCGGATGTGCAGATCGAGGAGGTGTCGGGTTTAGCGATCAACGCAAAGGTGAGGGTGAAGCAGGGATTATTAATGAATTATAATGGTATACTGGTTGAACTCAACGGTAACAGGGCAAAAGTTAGAATTGAAGCCTTGGGGGTACAAATGAGTGCCAATTTTGACAAGAAGAACTTGGAGCCAATTTTTTAATCAAACTGATTTTTTTCAATATTTATTATTTTTATTTTTTTACCACCAGCAAATCTAGCTGTTGGTTGTCTATAGTGAATTGGATGTTATTTTCTTCTAAATTAGTACCCAACTAAAATTAACCTTTCCCTTCTTTAGGCGGATTAGAAAAAAAATGTGTAGGATTGCTGGAATGCTGGATCTTTCTTTACCAACTGTTATCATTGAACACAGGGTAAAATTGATGTGCACCTTGCAGAAAGCAGGTGGACCAGACGGCGAAGGACTCTATTGTGATCCGCAACATCACTTAGTGTTGGGGCATCGGCGGCTTTCCATTATTGATCTTAGCGCTACAGGTCACCAACCAATGTCGTTTGCAGCAGAACGTTATTGGATTACTTACAATGGCGAATTATATAATTACCCCGAGTTAAGGCAGGAGCTGCTGGGGTTGGGATGCAATTTCTCGGGTACCAGTGATACCGAAGTGGTACTAGCTTCCTTTGCCACCTGGGGCACCGCTGCATTCAGCCGATTGAATGGCATGTTTGCCTTTGCGCTATGGGATAGTTTTTCTGCTAATCTTTATCTGGTAAGGGATGCGGCCGGTATAAAACCGCTTTATTATTCACTTACCAAAAATGGATTGTTATTTGCTTCAGAAGTGAAGGCCTTTGCCAATAATCCCTTACTTCAACAGGAGAATCCTAACTGGAAGGTATACATGATGGCTTATGGGCATTTGCCTGAACCCATTACTACGCTTCAGGGAGTACAGCCATTGCAAAAGGGAACTTGGTTAAAATACGATGCGGCCAGTGGTAAATGTTTTCAAAGAGCGTATAGCCAGTATAGTTATCTAGAGATCATCAGTGATCGAAAAGAAGCCATCCATTCAATTCAAGATTGCTTAGCAAAGGCAGTAAAGCGCCATCTTTTGGCAGATGCACCTATTGGAGTTTTTTTAAGTGGAGGCTTGGATTCTAGTATCATAGCGCTATTGGCGCAAAAAGATCAGGATGAGTTAAAAACCATCTCACTGGATCTGGAGCAGGACCAATTTTCAGAAAAAAAATTCCAGCATTCTTTGCAGCAGCAAATGAATTGTAAACACTTTCAACATTTATTGAAGGAGGAAGAATTTCATCATTATCTGCCTGCTATTATCGACACCATGGATCTTCCCAGCAGTGATGGAATCAATACTTGGTTTATAAGTAAATATGCCAGGGAGAGTGGTTTAAAAGCGGTGTTATCTGGGCTTGGTGGCGATGAGTTGTATGGAGGGTATCCTTCTTTTAAGCGGGTGCAATCGGCTTTGTTTTTCAAACAGTTTCCCAATTCTATTTTGAGAGCGGGTAAATTTAGTGCAATAAAAAAATTCAGACGGCTGGTATATTTGAGTATTGAGGGGCCGATAGGGCGCTATCTTTTCTTACGCGGTCAGTTTACGCCCAATGAAATTGCCATCCAGCTTGGGGCTTATGAGCATGAAGTTTGGCAGTTACTTTCCGAAAGTCCTGTATTGTCTGATATTGATCAACTGACACCGCAAAATCAGGCAAGCTGGATGGAGACCAATTTGTACATGCAGAATCAATTGTTGCGCGATGCGGATGTGATGAGTATGGCTCATGGCCTTGAGATAAGAATGCCTTTTTTGGATGCAGATTTTACCAGGCTATCGCTTCAGATAAGTTCTTCTGTAAAATATGGCGGCACGCTGGGTAAACAATTACTGATTGATTCGTTTAAAGATATATTACCAGAAATGATCTGGAACCGTCCAAAAATGGGCTTTACATTTCCATTTAAAGAATGGCTGATAAGTAGCGACTATGCAAGAGACTTACTGGGAAATGACACCCATGGTAATTATAAAAAATTCAAATCGGGTGAAATACACTGGTCGCAATACCTCAGTTCCACATTAATTGCCCAGCATCAATATGCATAAAGGCACACTTTTATTGACGCTTAATATGTTTTCTGCTACCGGGGGGATTGAAAAAGTATCTAGGGTGGTAGGCAAGGTATTGCAAGATATAGCCACGGAGCAATTGGGTGAAACGGTGAGCGTTTTTTCAATGTACGATAAGCAGGGAGATGTGGATGAAAGATATTTTCCAGCGGCGGTATTCAGTGGGTTTGGAGAAAATAAATGGTGGTTTGTGTATAAAGCGGTTAGAAAGGGGATCAATAGTCGGCAGGTGATATTGAGTCACAGTAATTTATTGCTGGCAGGATTTTTAATTAAAAAATTTTCTCCCAAAACGGAATTGATTTTACTGGCACATGGAATTGAAGTATGGAGCCCATTTTCTTTTTTTAAAAAAAGGATGCTAAGCAAATGTAGCAGGGTACTTGCGGTGAGTCAATTTACAAAAAACAAAATGGTGGCTGTTCAAAAAATAGCCAATCATAGGGTGAGCATTTTAAATAACTGCCTAAATCCATATTTGGAAATTCCAACCAATACTAGCAAAGCGGAAGCGCTGTTGCAACGCTATGGTTTAAGCGATCAAGATAAGGTGTTAATGACCCTGACCCGGCTTTCCTCCAAGGAGCAATATAAAGGATACGATAACGTATTGTATGCCATTAAAATGCTTACAAAAGAATTCCCTTCTATCAAATATTTATTGGTGGGTAAATATGATGCAGCAGAAAGGGAAAGGCTAGATGCTATTATTGCTGGATTGGATCTACAACATCAAATAATTTTCACCGGATTTATCGCAGATGAGGAATTAGCAGCGCATTACAGTATTGCCGATCTCTATATCATGCCCAGTAAAAAGGAGGGTTTCGGATTGGTATTTATAGAGGCCATGTTTTACGGAAAGCCAGTAATAGCTGGGAATAGAGATGGTTCGGTAGATGCTTTGGGTAATGGTGACTTTGGTCTACTAGTGAATCCAAATGAGGTTGTTGAAATTGCGGCTGCCATCAATCAGGTTTTTGAAAACCAGCAAGCGTATATACCCAACCGTGAAAAGGTGCTTAATAGGTTTGGATATAAGGAGTATAAGAATAATTGGAGCAAGATTCTAAACTCCTAAACTCCTAAACTCTAAACCCCTAAACCCCTAAACCCCTAAACCCCTAAACCTCTAAACCTCTAAACCCTAAACCTCTAAACTAACAAATCCTCAACCAAGTTGCTAAACAATCTACATCATACATCAGACATCATACATTCGAACTTATATAAATCGGCTAATGTAAAATCGGAGCCAACCTGGGATTTGGTCATCGAGCCAAAAGCTGCCTTATTGGATTTGAATATTAGGGAACTATGGCAATACCGCGATTTGCTTTGGTTATTTGTAAAGCGTGATTTCACTGCACAGTATAAGCAAACGATCCTCGGACCGCTCTGGCATTTTATTCAACCGATATTTACTACGATTGTGTTTTTGATGGTGTTTGGAAAAATTGCCAATATACCTACCGATGGCATTGAGCCGGTATTATTTTATATGAGTGGTATCAG